>NZ_KV835852.1:0-82569 GCF_001838135.1 Neisseria sp. HMSC078H04 | reverse complement strand
AGGCCGTCTGAAATATTTCAGACGGCCTTTTGTTATCTGGCAATGTTTACAGCTTATTGCTTACGCTTGTCCCACCAGGCAAACAAATTGCCCAAAACCGTTCCCGATACAGAGTGCCAAACGCAGGCAACGGCGGCGGCAACGGCAGATTCGGCATTACCGGGGAAGAATTTAGCACTCAAACCGGTAGCAAGTCCGGCATTTTGTACACCGACTTCGATGGCAAGAGTGCGTTTTTTGGCGGTATTCATGCCGGTCAGCGCGCCGCTGTAATAGCCAAGGATGTAGCCGCCGATGTTGTGGGCAGCGATGGCGAGTACCATAACCAAGGCGGATTCGGCAAATCGGTGGCCGTGAACGGCTGCAACGCCGCCGACGATGCAGGCAAACGCGACAACGGCAACGGCAGGCATAATCGCGCGCACGTCTTCAAACCAATGTTTTTTATGCAGCAAGATATTGGCGGCAGAGCCGATAACGACAGGCAGCAAGGTCACGAGCAGCATAAATTTGAACATACCCCAGCCGTCCATTTCGACAGTTTGTCCGACCAAATAAGTCATCCACAGCGGCGTCATCACAGGCGCGAGGACGGTAGAAACAGTGGTCATGCCAACCGAAAAGGCAACATCGCCTTTAGCCAAAAAACTCATGATATTGGACGAAACACCGCCCGGGCAGGTACCGACCAAAACCAAACCCAGCGTCAATCCGGGCGAGAGGTCAAAGGCTCTGGCAATGCCGATGGCGAGCAAGGGCATAATCGTGTATTGGGCGATGGCACCGATAAAAATATCGAGCGGACGTTGCGCCAGAATTTGATAATCTTCTTTGCCCAAAGTCATGCCCATACCGAGCATGATGATGCCGAGTACGACAACTTGCGTATCGCCTTTTACCCATGAAAAAGTGGCAGGCTCAATAAAGGCGATGATGGAGGCAAGGACGATAATCAGGGCGGTGAAGCGGGTCATTTGCCGACTGATTGCGGTTAGAAAGTTCATGTTTTTACTCCTTTGTATGTTCTTATCATGACAATAATTGCCATAATTTAACACATGTTAACTCTTTAGCGCAATAACAGTCACGAAACAAGAAGCCCGCCTCCAATAATGTTTAAAAATAAACTCAACCGGTTCCGTCCCATATCGACACAAAGGCCGTCTGAAACCTTTTCAGACGGCCTTGTTTTATCCGTTCGTTATCGATTTATTCGATATTTTGAACCTGTTCGCGCATTTGCTCGATCAAGACTTTCAGTTCAACCGACGCTTGCGTGCATTCAGCGGCGATGGCTTTGCTGCCCAAGGTATTGGCTTCACGGTTCAACTCTTGCATCAGGAAATCCAAACGTTTGCCTGCGCTGCCCTTGCCTTCGGTAACGATGCGGCGTACTTCGGCGATATGGGTGCGCAAACGGCTGAATTCCTCATCCACATCAGATTTTTGGATGAACAAAGCAAATTCTTGTTGCAAGCGGTCGTTGTCGATATTGCCGACGGCTTCTGCCAAACGGGCTTTGACTTTGTCCATATGTGCCTGCAGCAGGCTGGGGAACAATTCGTTCAAAGCATCCACAATCTCTTCCATGCCGTCCAGACGTTGTAGCAGGTGTTCACCCAGTTTTTTGCCTTCACGTTTGCGGGCAGCTGTGAACTCTTTCAACGCGCCGGTCAATAAATCTTTAACACCTTTCGCTAAGGCCTCGGAGTCTTCGCTCTGACCTGCCAAAACGCCGGGGAAACGCAAAACGTCGGCCACGCTCAGCTTGCCGAAATTGTGTTCCTTGCGCCATTCTTTGTTCAAATGCGCCAGCTGTGAGACCAAATCCTGATTGACTTCCAAAGTCTGACCGCCAGAAGCCGCATCTTGCAGCTGAACACGACACTCCAATTTACCGCGCGCCACAGCCGCAGCAATCTGTTCGCGCAATGCGCCTTCCAAATAGCGCAACTCTTCCGGCATACGGAATTGGACATCCAAATAACGATGGTTGACCGCGCGGATTTCCAAATTAATCCGCTTGCCGCCGCATTCGCCTGCGGCATTAGCAAAGCCGGTCATGCTGTGGATTTGAATAGTTCGTCTTGTAGCCATGGTTTTACTCCGTTTCCAAATACGAGTGAAAGTACGGATACTATAACACACCCGACCGACGATTTTCAGACGGCCTTTGGTGCCAAATTCCTCTATAATTCAAGGCAACCTGTTTTTTATTCTCTCCAAAGGACCATCATGAGCGACTACACCCGCACCGGCCGTGCCGCCGACAGTCTGCGCAACATCAAAATGACGCCCAATTTCCTCCCCCACGCCGACGGCTCCTGCCTCATCGAGTGCGGTAACACCAAAGTGATTTGCACTGCCTCCATCGACGAAAATGTCCCACCGTTCCTGCGCGGTAAAGAACAAGGCTGGGTAACGGCCGAATACGGTATGTTGCCGGCTTCCACCGCCTCCCGTATGCGCCGCGAGGCCGCCGCGGGCAAACAATCCGGACGCACACAAGAAATCCAACGCTTGATCGGCCGCTCTCTACGCGCCGTCGTCGATATGGAAAAACTCGGCGAACGCCAAATCCTGATTGACTGCGACGTCATCCAAGCCGACGGCGGCACGCGTACCGCCTCCATTACCGGCGCCTACGTTGCCCTGCAAATCGCCGTGGACAAACTCCTTTCAGACGGCCTTATCAGCGAAAACCCCATCCGTGAAGCCGTTGCCGCCGTTTCCGCCGGCGTGGTGGGTGGTGTACCGCTTTTGGACTTGGACTATCCCGAAGACTCAGGCTGCGACAGCGACGTCAACATCATCATGACCGCATCCGGCAAAATCATCGAAATCCAAGGTACGGCCGAAGGCGCACCGTTCAGCATCGAAGAATTGGGCAAACTCATTGCCCTCGCGCATAAAGGCATTGCCGAATTAGTCCAACACCAGCAGGCCGCCCTTTTAGCCCGATAATCAGCAAGGCCGTCTGAAAACTTTCAGACGGCCTTTTTTAACCAAACCACTTTATGCGTATTTACTCAAAAAAGCGCGTTCTATCCTTGAATTCCATGTAAAAAATAGTAATAATAACCCTTTTTCCAGCAAACCAAGCTGCCCGACAACCCCCACAAGAAAGCACGAAACATGGCGTTAATCGTACATAAATACGGCGGCACATCAGTAGGCTCGCCCGAACGCATCAAAAACGTAGCCAAACGTGTCGCCAAAGCCCGCGCCGAAGGACACGACATCGTAGTCGTCGTATCCGCCATGAGCGGCGAAACCAACCGACTGGTCGCACTGGCACACGAAATGCAAGAGCATCCCGATCCGCGCGAACTCGACGTCGTTCTCGCTACCGGCGAACAAGTGACCATCGGCCTGCTGGCCATGGCTCTGAAAGACATCGGCGTTGACGCCAAGAGCTACACCGGCTGGCAAGTCGCCCTCCAAACCGACACTTCCCACACCAAAGCCCGCATCGAAAATATCGACGACGAAAGAATGCGTGCCGATTTAGCCGACGGTAAAGTCGTTATCGTAGCCGGTTTCCAAGGCATCAGCAGCGAAGGCAATATCTCAACCCTCGGCCGTGGCGGTTCCGACACCTCCGCCGTTGCCATCGCCGCAGCCCTCAAAGCCGACGAATGCCAAATTTATACCGACGTGGACGGCGTTTACACCACCGACCCGCGCGTCGTACCCGAAGCACGCCGCATGGACACGATCACATTCGAAGAAATGATCGAATTGGCCAGCCTCGGCTCAAAAGTTTTACAAATCCGCTCCGTAGAATTCGCCGGAAAATACAAAGTGCGCCTGCGCGTACTTAGCAGCCTGCAAGATGGCGGCAACGGCACCCTGATTACCTTTGAAGAGGACGACAACATGGAAAGAGCAGCCGTAACCGGTATCGCATTCGACAAAAACCAAGCACGCATCAACGTACGCGGCGTACCTGACAAACCCGGCGTTGCCTACCAAATCCTCGGCGCAGTTGCCGATGCCAACATTGAAGTCGACATGATCATCCAAAATGTCGGCAGCGAAGGCACAACCGACTTCTCCTTCACCGTACCGCGCAGCGACTACAAACAAACCATCGAAATCCTGCAACAACGTCAAGACAGCATCGGCGCCGCCTACATCGACGGCGACGACACCGTATGCAAAGTCTCCGCAGTTGGCTTGGGCATGCGTTCACACGTCGGCGTAGCCGCCAAAATCTTCCGCACCCTCGCAGAAGAAGGCATCAACATCCAAATGATTTCAACTTCCGAAATCAAAGTATCCGTCCTGATTGACGAAAAATACATGGAACTGGCCACCCGCGTTCTGCATAAAGCATTCGACTTAGGCAACTAATTCCCATCAACTAAAAGGCCATCTGAAACTTTATTGTTTCAGATGGCCTTTTTTATTTCCATTACATAAATCAACAACATCTTAATAAAAAAATCTACTTTAGCTCAAAACAGTGTAGCCTAGCTTATTATTAGCCTTGTTAATTTCATTATATGTTCAATATTTTACAACCATCCACCTTCGCCGTTTAATTCCAAAAACATACCACTTAACCTAATTTGAGAAAAATAAACAAATCTGTAATAAAATAGAACAAAAGTACAAACAATTATCTACGCTCATCAATAAAAACAAATTTCCCCCAATTTTCCCCTAACTTAAGAAGGAATCCTAATATGAACGTATTAAACAAATTCGGTATGCTAATCTTGACCGCTTCCCTGCTGGCAGCCTGCGGCGACTCCGGTAATAAAGGCAGCAGCGACAAACCGGCAGAACAAGTTGCCCAAAGCGAATCTAGCCCGGCCAACAAATACGAAAAAGCCCTGAGCGAATTCCCGGAAGCAGATCCTAAACTGGCCGAACCTATCGTCATTTCCGATAAAAAATCTCCAGACGGTCTTGCCGAATTGCAAAAATTCATTCACTTTACCACTGGTGAAGAAGCTCAAAAAATTACTCAGCTAGGCCTAGAATTGCAAAACTTGGCTAACCAAAATAAAGAAAAAGAAGCTTTGGAGCAGATGAACAAACTGACTGCCGCACTGGAACAATTCCATCAGAGCGCAGCTGCCCTCGACATCAAAGATCCTGAAATCAAAGCAGTTCTGGATCGTGCATTACAAGTCAGCAGTGCTGCCAACAACATGATGATTTATGCAGGCAAACATGCTTCTGAGCTGACTATCAACGGCAAAGATAAAGATTCGCTCAAATTTGCCAATGATTTCCAAGAAAAATCTCAAAAATTGCAAGAAACCCTGCGTGCAGCCAATCAAGAAATACAAAAAGCTGCCGAAGCTTTAGGCAAAAAATACTCCCAATAAGCCTATTGTTTCCGATAAATAGCGGTGGTATCGGTAATATCGATACCACCTTTCCAAACCCTAAGTCAGGCCGAATACAATGAATAATCTTAATCCTTCACTCCCCTGCCCACACTGCCATGCCCCGATCCAAGGCGGATTGGTTAAAGGATTGGCCGCAGTCAAAGAATGCCCTTCCTGCCATAAAAAAGTCAAATTCAAAAAGCCGCCTGTTGGCGAATATTTCAAAGCTTTACTGAAGCCTTTTGCTATTTTTGTAGTAGTTGTCTGCATCGTAGCGGCAATACTGATCAGCCTGTTTGGTACATTTCCCCCATACATCAGTACGGCATTAGTTATAGGCTTTCTCGTCTACTACATTATCCCGATTCAAAACAAACTTTCATCTTTTGAAAAAGACGAATAAACATATACTTTGCCCATCCAACCCGCTTTTCCGGATGGGCAATACTTTATACGGCCCAATAAAAAATAATGAAATCGTCCCCATTTTCTTGTCCTCATTGTTCCAATCCGATTCGGGGTAGTGCATTCAAAGGACTGAAAAGCATTAAAGAGTGCCCGACCTGCCACAAAAAAGTCCGCTATAAGCAGCCGACTGCAAAAGAAATCCGCCAAGCGACATGGAAAAAGAGCGTTATTTTCCTTGCCCTGCTGACCTTATACCTTGCCTTTCTGATTGCACTATTTCGCGCAGATATTCCTTTTGCGTATCTCATCCTCCCTATCATGATCTATTTGGTTGCAGTCTTCCAGCCTGCCATTATCAAGCTTTCTTCATTTGAGAAAGACGAATAGCCTGCTTTCAGACGGCCATCGCCTTCAATAACAAGGTTTGGCCGATACCGATTTTAATCCTGATCCACGATATTCTATCCAAGGCTTTTATTACATGAAACGTCCAGTCCCTGTTACCATCGCCACCGTTCTCTATTTCATCCTAACTGCCCTTGTCTGTTTTACCACTGTTGCTCTTGCGATTTATTCGGGCGATTTACTGATAGAGGTTGCAGCCTTGGCATTCCCTTTCCTGCCTTGGTGGCTGTCTATGCCTCTATACTTCATCCTCCTTTCCTTACCGGTATTTATTGCTGTCGGCCTGCTTTCAGGCAACCGTTCTGCCCGTTGGCTGGCTATTGTGCTGGCGGCCGCTTCGCTAATCATGGTGTATAGCGATATGGCGAGCTATAGTTCTCAACAAATCATTATTCAATCCATTCTCCACCCTGTTTTGCTGCTCCTCATCTTCAATCCGGTATCCAACCGCTATTTCGCCAATGCGGCCTCAAAAACCGAATCCTGAACCATCGGATTTTGACTTCAAAAAACTTAAGGCCGTCTGAAACCCTTGCCCTTACGCAAATCTTTTTCAGACGGCCTAAAATAGAATGGCCTTTTCAGACTGTCTTTTCCTAAGGCAGCCCTTCATACAAGCAATAATGCGTTTCCTTTAGCAGCTTTAAATACCAAACTGTAAGCAAACAAACCCATGAAATCAGTTTTTCCTATTTTCTTTATCCTGCTCAACTTATTCTTCATCCTTTATTTGCCACGCAAACTATCCATATGGATTCGTCTAGCGCTTTACCTATCTATCGGTGGGCTGTTTTATTTATGGATGTCCAACAAATCTGCCCTGACCTCCCTATTTGCACACACCCTGTCATTGCAGCCATTCGACGTATTTCATGAGACAATCGGTTTTTCATTATTGGTTACAGTCTTCCTCAACCTGTTTGAATTGCTTGCCGTACCTTCGATTGTCCGTTTCCCCAACTTAATCCTCAAAAATCCCCAACACCACCATCAGTCTGTTCAATGGTATCTTGCCAATACTTCCCTTTTTGAACGCTTTTTCCATTATTTCTACGCTTTCTGCTGTTGTCTCATATTTTATGGCATATGGCGCGAAGCCTTCCGATAATCAATCTAAAAAATAAAGGGACATCATCAAAATGTCCCTTTGTTTATATTCAGACGGCCTTGAATATCTTCAATACTCAATCCTTCCCTTCTCTCGAAAAATGCTCAATCTCAAATCCGCTCTGACGATAAGCTCGAAAACGGTCTCGGGCTTCGGCCAAATCTTCTAAGCTATTGCCGACAATTTCAAGGATACGGTTTGGAATGGCTGGGGCTTGGCTCCAGAAATCAGCAGACAGGTTCAAAACCGTGCAATCTTGCGGAATATTCGGCAATGCATTTCCAAACGCAAGTAATACCGGCGTTTCAGACGGCATGGGGTCGGTAGGCAGCCAGACTTCATGCGGAATAAAGCTTTCGGGAATCTGCTGCCACAAATCAACGTCTAGTTGCTGCACTGCCGCAGCAGAATCCGACCACACCAAAATCTGCCCGCCATCGCGTATGGCGCGCGCAATCAGGCGGCAGGCAAAGGCGGCCGGCTGGGCGACGTGTGTATAAAAAGTGGCTTTAGGCATGGCGTATTCTTTCGTTTAGGCAATGGATTTGCCGTTTTCAGACAGCCTTTTTGGTTTTCAACAATCTCAAGGCATTGCCCAACACCAGCAGCGAGCTGAAACTCATGCCGAGTGCGGCGATCCACGGGGTAACGTAACCAAACACGGCCAGCGGAACGGCAACCAGATTGTATGCGCTCGCCCAAGTCAGGTTTTGGCGGATGATTTGATGGGTGCGACGTGCCTGTTTCATCATCACGGGCAAAACGTTCAAATCATCATTGAGCAGAACCACATCCGCACCGTCTCGCGCCACATCGGCACTCATGGCCACGGCAGCCGATACGTCGGCTTGGGCAAGGACGGGTGCATCGTTGATACCGTCGCCGATCATCATGACTCTACGTCCTTGTTTTTGCAGATTTTCTACATAAACCAGTTTATCTTCAGGTGTGGCTTCGGCACGATAGGCATCCAAACCCAGCTCTTGCGCGACTTGGGCTACGGCAACCTGACGGTCGCCGCTTAAAAGGTGTAGACGGATGCCGTGTTGTGTCAGGTTTTGCAACATTTCAGCGGCGCTATCTTTGATTTGGTCTTCCAGCAAAAAGGCCGTCTGAAAACCGCTTTGATTGCCCAAGAAAATAATGCCGCCTGTGTGGTCGATATGGGCAAATGTTTCGGGCAGATTACCGGCAATTTCTGAAACAAACGCTACTTTGCCCAAAGCCCAAACTTGGGTTTCGCCATCCAATTCGATTTGTGCGCTGACACCGTGTCCGATACGGTTGACCCGTTGCTGCACTTTCACATCAAGCGCGGATACAGGGCCGTCTGAAAGCGTATGGTTTAAAATGGCACGGGCGATGGGGTGTTCGGATTGCTGCTCCAATGCTTGGGCGATAGCAAGGGCTTGGACTTCTCTCAGACGGCCTGCGGACAACATCCGGCTGACGGAAAGCTGCCCTTTGGTCAACGTACCGGTTTTATCGAACACGACGTCGTCAATTTGGGCAAGCGTTTCCAGGCTTTGTTTGCCGCTGATGAGAATGCCGTCTTTGGCAAGCGCACCGGTAGAAGCTGCCAGCGCGGTCGGCGTGGCAAGCGACAAGGCACACGGGCAGGTAATGACCAGCAGGGCAACGGTAATCCACAAGGCAGTGTGCGCATCTGCATACCACGCCCAGCCGATAAAAACAGGAATCGCAAGCAAAAGTTCGCCAAACACAAAACTGGACGCGTATTTTTCGGCCAACTCGGCGGCACGCGGTTTTTGCGCCAGCGCACGGTCGAGCAGTTTGACGATATGGGACAGGCGCGTGTTGCCGCCGGTATGGTCGGTACGGATGATTAAAGGGCTGCTGGTGTTGAGCGTGCCGGCAGTTACTTTTTCAGACGGCCTTTTCACAATGGGCAGGCTTTCGCCGGTCAACATGGCTTCGTTAACTTCACTTTCGCCGGACAAAACCGTACCGTCCACCGGAATGACTTCGCCAGGCTTCACAACAATCGTATCGCCGATATTGAGGCGGACGACTGCAGCTTCCTCGATGGCATCGCTTTCAGGATAAGACGGCAAACGGTGGCAGAATGCCGGAACCAGTTTGACCAACCGCTCCGCCGCATCGCCTGCTTTGCGTCGGGCAATCTGTTCCATAAAACGCCCACCCAACAGGAAAAACAGCAGCATGGCGATGGATTCAAAATACATGCCCTGCCCTGCGTTGGTGGCCAGGCTGTAAATACCGGCGATAAAGGTCATCACAATGGCAATGGCAATCGGCGTATCCATGCCGACACGGCGGTTTTTCCAGTCACGCCATGCGCCGCGGTAAAACGGCAACGCGCTGTAAAACACAACGGGCAACACCATCAAAAAGCCGCCCCAATGCAGGATTTCCAAATAAAGCGGCTCGATGTCGCCGCCGTAAAAATAAGTCGGCAGGGCAAACATCATCGTCTGCATCATACCCAAGCCGGCTACGGCCAATCTGACGATAAACTGTTTGCGTTCCTTCTGCGCCTGCACTTCGATTTTTTGCGCATCATAAGGCGCAGCGGTATAACCGGTTTGGCGGATTTTAAGCAAAATGTCCGACAATTCGATGTGGGCGCTGTCCCACACCACGCGGCAGCGGTGGGTACTGTAATTCAAATCCACGCGCACTACGCCCTTCATGCGCAACAACTGCTGTTCAATCAGCCACACACACGCGGCGCAGGTAATGCCGCCCAGCATCAACACCGCCTCGCGCTCATCCCCTGCACCGACCTCGACAAAATCAGCCTGCACTTCGGGCAAATCGTATAGCTTTAATTGCGACAACACTTCCGGTGGCGGCAATTCGGATTTTTCCGCGTCTGCGGTACGCTGTTTGTAATAATTACCCAAACCTGCATCGATGATACTCTGCGCCACCGCTTGGCAACCGGCGCAGCAGGTTTCGTGTTCTTCGTCTTCAAAACGAACCGTCAGATGCAGATGCTCGGGGACTTCAAGTCCGCAATGGAAACAGTTTTTTTGGGGATGTGAGGGAGATGTCATCATGTGTTCGATTTATTTTTCAGACGGCCTGAAACAACCGTCCCAGGGTGTTACATTTTAGCAAAAAGCGTTTTTCCGCCTCTTTTCATTCAATTTTGAATTAACAGGCTGTCGGACTTTGTAAAAAATATGGAAAACAAAGTATTGACCGTTTATCAAATGATGAACGGTAATATATAAATACCGTTTATCTTTAAAAACTTCCAATTATTTTAATGTAAAAATGGAACTTTTTTAAAAATCCTAATACATTTTTTATTGACCTCAATCCATTTGAGCAGCATACTTTAGGCATTCCGCGAAGACGGAAATCAAAAAACACACATTTACTTATAAAACTAACTTATTGGGAAACCTCACCATGATTGATCGCCTTATGCCTATTTTCGCCGTTATCGGCATTTTGTCCAGCACCGTATACCTGAGCCTCGCCGCTTGGATGCTTTACGAAAGCGTGTTTAAAAAGAAAAGCCCTCTGTCGGCATAATCTTCAGATTTAGAATTTTACGGTAAGGCCGTCTGAACATTCAGACGGCCTTGTTTCATTTAAACATCAAGCATTCGGCTGTACGGCCAATTCAATCATTGCTTCGCGCAAACCGTCCAAGCCCAAACTTTCTGCAACGGAAACATTCACGCTGACGGCATGCCCGGAGTTGTCGCGCAAAATGCCTGCTTCACGCATACCCGACGGCAGCAAATCGATTTTGTTGTACACCACCAATTGCGGAATTTCATGCGCACCGATTTCTTCCAAGACCTCGTTGACATCGTCCATCTGCCGTTCAAAATCGGGATTGGACGCATCAACGACGTGCAGCAGCACATCCGCCATCGCCGTCTCTTCCAAGGTAGCGGAAAACGCCGACACCAGCTTGTGCGGCAAATCGCGGACGAAGCCGACGGTATCGGTCAAAATCACGCTCGCCTCATGCGACAGGAACAGCCGGCGTGCAGTAGTATCCAAAGTGGCGAACAACTGGTCTTTCGCCAATACGTCCGCTTTGGTCAAGCGGTTGAACAGGCTGGATTTTCCGGCATTGGTATAACCGACGATGGCAAAGGTTTTCAGACGGCCGCTCATGCGCGATTTGCGGCGCGTGGCGCGTTGTTTGCGGACATCGGCAAGCTGTTTTTTCAATGCCGTGATTTTTTGTCCGATTAAACGGCGGTCGGTTTCCAACTGGGTTTCGCCCGGCCCTTTCAAGCCGATACCGCCCTTCTGACTTTGCAGGTGTCCATAACCGCGTACCAGCCGTCCGCTCAAATGGTTCAACTGAGCCAGCTCCACCTGCAACTTACCTTCCTGCGATTGGGCGCGTTTGGCAAAAATCGCCAAAATCAAACCCACTCTGTCGAGGACGCGGCATTGAAGCTCTTTTTCCAGATTACGCTCTTGTGTCGGCGTGAGTTCGTGGTTGAACACGACCAGCCCGACATCATGCTGCTTGACCACTGCCGCCAACTCTTCCGCCTTGCCCGTACCGACAAACAAAGCCGGATGCGGTTTGTCGCGGCGTGAAGTTTCGATAGAAACCAAATCGCCGCCAGCCGCGCTCACCAATTCTGCCGTTTCGGTCAAAGCCGTCTGAAAACCGCGTTCGCGCGTTTCGTTTGCGCCGGAATAGTCCGCCGTCAGCATCACGCCGACCAAGAGGACACGTTCGGGCTGCTCCAAAGATTTATCGACGGAAAACAGATTGCGCTTGCTCAAAAAATTTCCTTTCAGACGGCCTGACGGCTGGGTCAAAGTCCTGATTAACGGTTTTTCAAAATATCGGCAAAATATTCGGTCACTTCTACCAAACGTCCGCCCTGCGCGGCATAAGGCTGCATGACGGCCACCAACTGCTCCAACACTTCGCGCGTTTCGGTTTGCGCGTGTTCGCGGTAGAGCCACATATTTTGCATGGTCACCGTAGTCAATGCCTCGCGTACATTAAGCAAGAGCAAGTGGCGGCAAGACTCATAGCCTTGGCGCAAATCGCCGGCCGCATAGGCGGTAACCGACAATTCATAGTCGATGTCCAACTGATAGACATTGCTTTGGACAAAAAGAATATCGTCTTTCGGGAACGGGATACGTTTCGCCATCAGGCCGATTGCATGGGAAATGCGGTATTTCCCTTCCTGACGCAGCATGGTTTGCGCAAGGTAGAGGCACTCGGCGCGGCGCGGGTTGTAATCGTAGCCTGCCAACCAAGTTGCCAAGGCTTCATCGCGTTTGCCCATTAATTTGTAGCACTCGCCCAGCTGTTGGTAAGAAACCGTCACTTCCTCTATCCAACCGCCCAACTCGATGCGTTTTTTAAACCATTCGCTCGCACGCTCGGGCATATCGGAATCCCAATAAGAGCGCGCCGCGTAAAAGGCGTAACGCGGTTTCAGGTCTTCATCTTCGGGGCTGTAAAACGCTTTTTCCAAAGAAACGGCGTCAAGCAGGTATTTGTTCGCCATGTTGCTGCGCGCGCCGAAACGGCCGCTGAGAACCATATAGTCGCCATGAAGCGTGGCTTCGCTGGTATCTTGTTTATCGGTTTCGATAAACTCGTGCAACACGCCGCGCCAGTAGAATGTACCGTCATTGCGCAACAACAGCGGACGGTAATAAACCACGCTGCCCATGGCATTTCTCATGCGGAGGCGGTAGCGGTCGGCCGTCAGTTCGGGCAATTCCAATTTGCCTTCAAAGCGGTCGTCCGCATCAAAAATCAACACGTAATCGGTTTTACCTTTTGCGTGTTTCAAAGCCTGATTGCGGTTGTATGCAAAATTTTGCCAACCATCATGATGAATCTCGCCCGCGATGCCCTTTGCATCGAAAAAGCGGCGGATCACGCCGACGGTATCATCAGTCGAGCCGGTATCGCTGATGACATAGTAGTCAAGTTTGATGTGGTCGGTGATGTTGGCCAGTGTTTCTTCGATGATTGCCGCTTCGTTTTTGACAATCATATTCAAGCAGATGGTTTGGGACATTTTCAATAGCCGTATTGGTTTGGAAAGGTATTATTTTACTTTAGCATTTTGTTTTTTGCACACAAAATACTCAGGCCGTCTGAAGATTACCTTTCAGACGGCCTGAAGTTGATTTTGCCTTATCTTTTTTCCTGACGACGTATCAGATACACCGCCAACAGTGCAAACAAAACCGTCGGCAATGCGCCTGCCAAAAACGGCGGCACGCCGTACAACTGGCTGGTAAAGCCGAAGAGCCGTCCGGCAAAGTGGAACAGCAAACCGAGGCAGATACCGCCGAAGAGTTTCAAGCCCATATTGCCGTGGCGGGTGGTTTGCGGCGTAAAGGCGAAGGCAACAAGCGCCATCACCCATGCGGCAACGGGATACACCAGCTTGCGCCACCATGCGATGGCATAGACTTGGGTATTTTGGTTGTTTTTTTCCAGATGGTCGATATAAGTGGTCAATTCGCCGACAGACATTTGGTCTGGCTTGACGAGCAATACGTCCATCAGATTGCGTTTGACGGAAATCGGCCAGTTTTCTTCGGCGGCGGTGGAAACCTCGACTTTATCTTCGCCCAATATGCTGCGGCGGATATTTTTCAGCTGCCAGCTGCCGTCGGGATTCAAAACGGCGGATTCGGCTTCTGCCGCTTGGGTCAGTTCGTTTTTATCGTTGCGCTGCCAAATTTTGATGCCCAAAAGCGTATGGTCGGGCAGCATTTCGCGCACGTTGATGATGCTGTTTTTTTCTTTCAGCCAAAGGCCGGTATTGCCGGTGCTGATTTTGCCGTTAATGGCGGCAGCTTTGATGTTTTCGGCTTTCTGACTCAGCGTGGGTGCAACCCATTCGCCAAGCGCGACGGTGGCAATGGCGAAAATCAAACCGAACTGCGACAGAATCAACAGCAGCTTTTTGGTGCTCATGCCGCTGGCTTTGATAACGGTCAGCTCGCTACCGGAAGCCAGCTGGCTGAGGGAAATCAGGCCGCCGATCAAAACGGCGAGCGGCATCAGTTCATATGCGCGCGCAGGCATCTGCATTAAAACATACTGCCCCAATTTTGCGCCGTTATAGCTGCCTTTTCCAAGATCGCCGACTTCGTTGATGATTTCAAAAAAGCTGTACAAAGCGAGGAAGGCAAGGAGGGCGTAAACCGCCATAACCGCCATTTGACGGATGATGTAACGTGAAATCAGGTTCATTTTCCGCCTTTCAATGTCAGACTTTTGGCAACCGCCTGCCAAAAGGGTTGGCTAGGCATACTGCGCACGCGCAGCAGGACGACGGCAATCACAAACATGATGATGTGCATAGGCAGCAGTCCGAGCCAAAAATGGATTTTGCCGTCTTCCACAGCATTGCGCAGGAAGGTCAGCCCGTTTTGGTAAACCAAAAACAAACCGATGGCAATCAAGATATTGTAGGTGTGGCCGCTGCGCGGATTGAAATAGGAAAGCGGTACGGCAAGCAGGCACAGTAACAAAACGCTGACGGTCAAGGAAATACGCCACATCAATTCCGCCTGGTGTTGGGGATTGCTGCTGCCTATCAGTTGGGCGGTCGGGATGGTACGGCGGTGTGAAACAGGGTCGATGAGTTTGGGCGTAGTGCTGATAATCAAGCTGAGGTGTTGGAAAGAAACGCGGTTGTAATCGGCTTTGCCGGGCGTACCGCTGTAACGGTAGCCGTCGCGCAATTCAAGCGTGCGTTTGTTGTCGGTCAGCGAAAAATTGCCCTCTTTGGCAAAAACAATGTTGTCGTTGCCGTTTTTATCCTGCTCGCGCAGGAACAGGTTTTTCATGATGCCGGATTCGGTATCGAAGGTTTCGACAAAATAAACCCTGCCGTTGCGCTTGCCCAAGTTATTGAACTCGCCGGCTTCCACCAAAGACAACTCCTGCTTCTGCTTCAAAATTTCGGCATATTCGCGGCTGCGCAACTCTGCCCACGGCATCACCCAAAGCTGCATGACGGCAATCAAAATGGCAAACGGCGCGGCAAACTGCATGACCGGGCGTATCCATTGTTTCAATGCCAATCCGCAAGAGAGCCAAACCGACATTTCGCTGTCGCGCCAGTAGCGGGTCAATACGGTCAACGTACTGATAAATGCGGTCAACACCAGCAAAAGCGGGGTCATGCCGATTACCCAGAAGCCGACCAAGGCCAACACGGCATCGATGGCGACACGCCCGTCGGCTGCGCGGCCAAGCAGGTTGATGGCCTGCGTGGACACCAATACCGCCAAGAGGACGACAAAGATGCCGACGGCGGTAAAGGAAAGTTCTTTAATAAAGTTTCTTTGGTAAATCATAAGATTGAGCGTGGTATACGGTTTATGGGAAACCTATATTTATTAATAAGGCTTCAGACGGCATGACACAAATGGAGTACAATGATTTTCATCTGTTCGGACGGTTGGTCAACAGGCCGTCTGAACAACCGACAACCGTTCCAATCAGGAGAATAAACGTGAAATTTAGCACAAAAGCCGAAACTTTGCAGGCTCAACAGGCAGGTGCGCAATTATTTGTCTGCGCCGAAGCATCGCAACTGAGCAACCCGACTGCCCTCGCCCTCTTCACTTCCCTTGAAGAAGGTCAAAATTTCGCCGATACCAGAATCCCGACGGACAACGGTTTGCAAGCCATTGCCGTCGCCCGCCTCGCCAAAACCGACCGCGCCGCATTGAACAAAGCCGCAGCCGAAGCCGCCAAATGGGCGCAAAATCAAGAAACGGTCAATGTGGACGTTCACGCCTTTGAAGAAGCGCAAGCAGCAGCCGTTGCCGAAGCGTTTGCGATTGCGTTCGGCAATGCCGCCTACCGTTTCGACCGCTACAAAAAAGAAGCCAAACCGGCCAAATTTGCAGAAGCCGTGTTCCACAGCGCACACGAAGCCGCCGTCAAAGAAGCCCTGCGCGTTGCCGAAGCGCAAGTTTACGGACAAAGCCTCTGCCGCGACTTGGGCAATGCCGCGCCCAACGAATGCACGCCTGAATTCCTCGCGCGCACCGCCAAAGCCGAAGCCGAAAAACTGGGCGCACACGCCAAAATCATCGAAAAAGACTACATCAAAGAAAACATGGGTTCGTTCTGGTCTGTCGCCAAAGGCAGCGTCGAAGATCCATATTTGGTCGAACTGAGCTATTTCGGTGCAGCCGACAAAGAAGCCGCGCCTGTGGTATTGGTCGGCAAAGGCATTACCTTCGACACCGGTGGCATTTCCCTCAAACCCGGTCTGAACATGGACGAAATGAAGTTCGACATGTGCGGCGCGGCAACCGTCATCAGTACCTTCTGCGCCGCCGTCAAACTGCAACTGCCGATCAACCTTATCGCCGTCGTCGCCACCTGCGAAAACATGCCTTCCGGCGCGGCCAACAAACCGGGCGACGTCGTAAAAAGCATGAAAGGCTTGACCATCGAAGTGTTGAACACCGATGCCGAAGGCCGTCTGATTTTGTGTGACGCGCTCACTTACGCCGAACAATTCAAACCCAAAGCCGTTATCGACGTCGCCACCCTGACCGGCGCGTGCATTATCGCCCTGGGTCATGACGTCAGCGGCGTGATGGGCAACAATCAAGATTTGGTCGACAGCCTGCTGACTGCTTCCCGCAACGTGGACGACAAAGCATGGCAACTGCCGCTCTTTGAAACCTACAAAGACCAACTCAAATCCAACTTTGCCGACATTCCAAACATCGGCACGCCGGGTGCAGGCACGATTACCGCCGCAACATTCCTGTCTTACTTTACCGAAGACTATCCATGGGCACACCTCGACATCGCAGGTACCGCATGGAAATCCGGCGGTGAAAAAGGCGCGACCGGCCGCCCTGTTCCTTTATTGCTGAACTATCTGCGCAATGTGAAATAAATCTTGGGGGAAGCCTGCGGGGTGAATCGTTTCAACCCCACAGGCCGTCTGAAAACGGAATCCGCATTATCTGACTCAACCTGACAAACGGAGAACCACCATGAAACCACTATTTGCCGCATTATCTGTCGCCCTTCTGCTCGGTACATCCATAAGCGCCCAAGCTGCCGAACAAACCACCCCCACCGACCGCAGCATCCAAGTGTACAAAAAAGCCGACTTAGCAGAATGGAACCGCGAAAACGCAGCTGGAGGCCAAGGCCCGCTACTCGGCAGCTTTGCCTTCACGCGCCATCAAACCGCAGAACAAGACGCATTCAAAGAAATCGGCTGGCTCACATTACCGCCGGGCGCTTCCATCGGCCAACACAAACATACCGGCAATGAAGACGTTTACATCATCGTATCCGGCAAAGGCCTGTTTACTGACAGCGAAGGCAAACAAACCGAAGTCGGCGCCGGCGACATTACCATCGCCCGCCCCGGCCAGTCCCATGCGCTCAAAAATATCGGCAAAAAGCCGTTGGTATTCTTAGATTTGATTGCAGAGACCGCTGGCGCTAAAGCCGCCGAAACCAAGTAATGCTTTCAATGAAAGCAAACAATCTGCCATGACTTTCTGCCTTACCCAAACCAGGCAGCAGAGAGATTGTTCCGTTTTCATTTAAACCTACATACAAGCTAAAGGCCGTCTGAAAACCACGCTTCGTTTTCAGACGGCCTTTTTTTCTCAAAAATCTTATCATATAAACAATGAAATGTTATATAATAACAGCCTTTCAAAATATGATGAGAAACTAAAATGACACAAACCACACTCAAACCCATTGTTTTATCTATTCTTTTAATCAGCACCCCCATCCTTTCCCAAGCGCATGAAACCGATCAGTCGGTGGACTTGGACGAGGTTACCGTCGTCGGCAAAAGCCGTCCGCGCGCGACTTCGGGGCTGCTGCACACTTCAACCGCCTCCGACAAAATCATCTCCGGCGATACCTTGCGCCAAAAAGCCGTCAACTTGGGCGATGCTTTAGACGGCGTACCGGGCATTCATGCCTCGCAATACGGCGGCGGCGCGTCCGCTCCCGTTATTCGCGGTCAAACAGGCAGACGGATTAAAGTGTTGAACCATCACGGCGAAACGGGCGACATGGCAGACTTCTCGCCCGACCATGCCTTGATGGTGGACAGTGCCTTGTCGCAACAGGTCGAAATCCTGCGCGGCCCGGTTACGCTCTTATACAGCTCGGGCAATGTAGCCGGTTTGGTCGATGTTGCCGATGGCAAAATCCCCGAAAAAATGCCTGAAAACGGCGTATCGGGCGAAGCCGGATTGCGTTTGAGCAGCGGCAATTTGGAAAAACTAACATCCGCAGGCATCAATATCGGCTTGGGCAACAACTTCGTGCTGCATACCGAAGGCTTGTACCGCAAATCAGGCGATTACGCCGTACCGCGCTATCAAAAAGAAGAAGGCCGTCTGAAACGGCTGCCCGACAGCCATGCCGATTCAAAAACCGGCAGCATCGGCCTGTCTTGGGTTGGGGATAAAGGTTTCCTCGGCATAGCGTATAGCGACCGTCGCGACCGCTACGGCCTGCCTGCCCACAGCCATCTCTACGACGACTGCCACGCCGACATCATCTGGCAGAAGAGCTTGATTAACAAACGCTATTTGCAGCTTTATCCGCACTTGTTGACCGAAGAAGACGTCGATTACGACAATCCGGGCTTGAGCTGCGGCTTTCACGACGACGATGATGTACACGCCCATGCCCACAACGGCAAACCGTGGATAGACCTGCGCAACAAACGCTACGAACTCCGCGCCGAATGGAAGCAGCCATTCCCCGGTTTTAAAGCACTGCGCGTACACCTGAACCGCAACGACTACCACCACGACGAAAAAGCAGGCGATGCAGTAGAAAACTTCTTCAACAACAAAACACACAACGCCCGCATCGAGTTGCGCCACCAACCCATAGGCCGTCTGAAAGGCAGCTGGGGCGTACAATATTTGGGACAAAAATCCAGCGCGCTTTCCGCCATTCCCGAAACTGTCCAACAACCGATGCTGATTGACAATAATGTGCGCCATTACAGCTTTTTCGGTGTAGAACAGGCAAACTGGGACAACTTCACGCTTGAAGGCGGCGTACGCGTGGAAAAACAAAAAGCTTCCATCCAGTACGACAAAGCATTGATTGTTCGGGAAAACTACTACAACCAGCCCCTGCCCGACCTCGGCGCACACCGCCAAACTGCCCGCTCGTTCGCACTTTCGGGCAACTGGTATTTCACGCCACAACACAAACTCAGCCTGACCGCCTCCCATCAGGAACGCCTGCCGTCAACGCAAGAACTGTACGCACACGGCAAACACGTTGCCACCAATACCTTTGAAGTCGGCAACAAACACCTCAACAAAGAGCGTTCCAACAACATCGAACTCGCGCTGGGCTACGAAGGCGACCGCTGGCAATACAATCTGGCGCTCTACCGCAACCGCTTCGACAACTACATTTACGCCCAAACCTTAAACGACGGACGCGGCCCCAAATCCATCGAAAACGACAGCGAAATGAAGCTTGTGCGTTACAACCAATCCGGCGCCGACTTCTACGGCGCGGAAGGCGAAATCTACTTCAAACCGACACCGCGCTACCGCATCGGCGTTTCCGGCGACTATGTACGAGGCCGTCTGAAAAACCTACCGTCCCTACCCGGCAGGGAAGATGCCTACGGCAACCGTCCTTTCATCGCACAGAACGACCAAAACGCACCCCGCGTTCCGGCTGCGCGCCTTGGCGTCCACCTGAAAGCCTCGCTAACCGACCGCATCGATGCCAACTTGGACTACTACCGCGTGTTCGCACAAAACAAACTCGCCCGCTACGAAACGCGCACGCCCGGACACCATATGCTCAACCTCGGCGCAAACTACCGCCGCAATACGCGCTATGGCGAGTGGAATTGGTACGTCAAAGCCGACAACCTGCTCAACCAATCCGTTTACGCCCACAGCAGCTTCCTCTCTGATACGCCGCAAATGGGCCGCAGCTTTACTGGCGGTGTAAACGTGAAGTTTTAAAATCGGACAGGCAAACAAAAAAGGTTTTCAGACGGCCGTCTGAAAACCTTTTTCTTGTTTTAACCAATCATTCAAAACTGACTATTAATCTTTCAACACATCTTGCACAGCCGCTTGAATCTTAGCCGCCGCTGCTTCAATTTGCTGTTGTTCGGTAGATTGGCTTGCCACTGTTTCAACCGGAGCCGCTTGTGAAGCAGGCACTGCTTGTGGAGCTGGCGCAGCTTGTGGAGCTGCGGCTTTAGGCTCAGATTCAGTTTCCGGCGTAGTCAGCGGCAAACGCGCCAATACAGTGCTGACGCCGGTAACTTTATCGCCAATCGCCACTTGCGCCTGAGCATCGACAGGCAGATACATATCCACTCGCGAACCAAAGCGGATAAAGCCATAGCGTTCGCCGCGAGACAGTTTCGCACCTGCTTGGGTGTAGCACAAAATACGACGCGCCACCAAACCGGCCACTTGAACAAAAGTAATTTCACGACCAGAAGCTGTAGTCGCCAAAACCGCGTTACGTTCGTTTTCCGTGCTGGCTTTGTCCAAATCCGCATTCACGAATTTGCCTTTGTTATAGACCACTTTCGTTACCGTACAATCGGCAGGCGATTTTTGCGAATGCACGTTGAACACGTTCATAAAAATACTGATTTTCAAAGCATCGACATCACGATACGGATCGCGTGCGCGCTCAACCACCACGATACGGCCGTCAACCGGGCTCAACACCGCTTCAGGATTTAGCGGAATTTCACGCGCAGGATCGCGGAAAAACTGCAGGGCAAATACGGTAAACACCCAAAACGGCAAAGACCACCAGCCGCAGCACATCGATATCAGCAGGCTCAAAGCCAAACCGCCGCCGATAATCGGCCAGCCCTCACGGGCGATAATCGGGTGGGGATATAAACGGTTCATCACTTATCCTTCATTTAATAATTTCAAAATTGCCGCCATTATATCTGAAACTCCAAACATTGAGGCCGTCTGAAATGTTCAGACGGCCGGTGTCTTTTGTAAAAAATACTCAACATAGATAAAGTTTCAGTTTCGGCAACACAATGACGCAGCGTCCTCAACAAGCGGCTCACACGCTCCAACAACCCGCCGCAAATATCATTTTGACCAAACCTCTGCCCTCGATTATCTCGACAAGCCCAATATGACAGCCAATAACAGCCAAATCCAATGCCGACGGCGCGATGTAGAAAACAAAGCGCGTTGAGACAGCAAACGCGTTTGACTCAACTGATACGCCACATCTGCGAGCTTAATCAACTGATTGCCCTGTCGTGTTTTGCTTTCTTCCGCTTTACGCAGTTTCAAATTTTCCGCTTCAATCCGCAGCCGCACCAGCTTGGCTTCCAAAAGCAGCAGCTCGCGCGCTTCTTCATACTTCTGTTGCTTCATCGTCCGCCCCCTTATCTATCTCCCCGCGCAAATACGCAATGTCTGTCCGAATATCCTGCAAGGTCTCAGCCACACGACTGCCCTGCTCCCGATAATCTGCCGACACTTTGCGGAACAATACGGCAATAATCAGCAGGCTCGCGAAGAAAATGCCGAAAAACACCCACAAAGCCGCAACATCCGTCAGCACGCGGTTCAAACCGAACAGTAAACCGACCAAGCCCACCATCAACAGCGCGCCGGACAACACCAACCAGATCGCCAACCGGAACACATTCTCCGCCTGACGCGTCAAATCCAAGCTCAATACCTGCAAACGCAACAGCAGCAAATCCACGCCCTGATTCAACAAAGCCTTGCCATGTTCAAAACGCTGGCGAATTCCCATCTCGATTATCCTTTTTTCTTAGGAAACATAAGGCTAAGGCCGTCTGCACGGCGCAATGAAATCCATGATTCCATGTGCACGCCTGTTCAGACGGCCTTAACATATTCGCATTAACGGCGGTTCAACAACACACCAACAACCAAACCGGCCAATGCGGCAAAACCCATTGCATAATATGGTTTTTCATGCACCACTTCATCAGCGTGTTTGGCACCGCGTTTCAAACGCGCACCTGCATCGGCTTCAAATTCGGCAAAACGCTCTTTGCCTTCTTTAAAACGCTCCTGAGCCGCTTCTTCAAACTGCTCGTATTTTTCACGCGCACGCTCGGCATGATGGCGCAGACGCTCGCCGGCTTCTTCTTCAAAACGGCTCAAACGCTCTTTGGCCACAGCCAATTTTTCTTCCAATTTGGCTCGGGCTTTGCTGCCCTCTTCCGAACCGGCTTCCACACCATTGCGGTACAACTCTTCCACATCATCCATCACTTCTCGGATGTCTTTCAGCAAAGCCTCGCGACGTGCTTCAAAATCGTGTTTTTTCATGCTTTTCTCCTTGATATAGGTTGATATGGTTACAGACTATTTATCTGTTAATAAATTATAACCGTTTATTCCAAAATAAACGTTAATTTAAATTAAATTAAGTGCTTATTCTGAAAATGACTAAATGGAATTTAAAAAAGGCCGTCTGAAAACTTCAGACGGCCTTTTTTAATACCTTTTACACAGCCTATTCCAATATTCTTTTTTGATAAAAAAAGATATAATTTCATATCATTACAATTTCTTAACAAAGGTGTCGCAACCATGGCAGTCAATCCTACCAAACTTTTTGACGGGCTGACCAAGCTCGTGCAGTCGGAAGACAAAGCAAATTTCATCTATGGCTTCCTACGCCTGTTCGATACCCCGAAAGCCACCATTACCAAACTGCAAAACCAAACCCCCGGCACCAACGTCGCCGATATGCCCTTGCATGGCGAAATTGCCCTCAGCCGCAAACTCTATTTCAAACCCGTCGCCCCCGACGCAGACATATACGACGTCCTGCAAGACCTGAAACAATCCGCCACCGCCGACAAAAACAAAATCCGCTTCTTTATCGTAACCGATTTTCAAAACATCGCCGCCTACGATATCCAAGCCGACGACTACCTCGAATGCGCCTACACTGATTTAGCGCAAAACTACGGCTTTTTCCTTCCTCTCGCAGGCTTGGAAAAAAGCAGCGGATTTGAAGAAAATCCTGCCGACACCAAAGCCGCCGAAAAAATGGGGCGCCTTTTCGACCAAATCCGCCGCACCAACCATCTCGAGAAACCCGAAGACATCCATGCCCTTAATGTCTTCCTGACCCGCCTGCTCTTCTGCTTTTTTGCCGAAGACACCAAAATTTTCCCCAAAGACAGCTTTACCAAACTCATTGAAAGCCATACGCATAAAACCGGCGAGAATACAGACGAAGTCCTGACCGCACTTTTCCAGACCCTCGACACGCCCCCTGAAAAACGTTCCGAAGCCCTGCCCATCCATCTCGCAAGTTTTCCCTACGTCAACGGCGGGCTTTTCCAGGCAGACGAGCCCATCCCCGATTTCGATAAGTGCACCCGCCGCCTTTTGCTCGAATGCGGCAAACTCAACTGGTCTGAAATCAATCCCGACATCTTCGGCTCCATGTTTCAAAGCGTGATAGACCCGAAACAGCGCAGCCGTTTGGGACAGCACTACACCTCCGTCCCCAACATCATGAAGGCCATCAAGCCGCTCTTCCTTGACGAGCTTCAGACGGCGTTTCAAGATATCTTCAAACGCTATCCCAGCAATGAAGGCCGTCTGAAAGCCCTATACAGCCTCTCCATGCGGCTGGGCAACATCAAAATCTTCGATCCCGCCTGCGGCAGTGGCAATTTCCTGATTATCGCCTACAAAGAGCTGCGCCGCCTCGAAATCGAAATCTTCAAAGCCGTCAAAGAAATCGACAGCAACGCCATCTTCAGCAGCCAAATCCGTCTCGACCAATTTTACGGCATCGAGCTGGACGACTTCGCCCACGAAATCGCCAGCTTTCGCTTTGGCTGGCCGAACACCAAATGAACCTTGCCCACGAAAACGAGCTGGGCAACAGCCTACCCACCCTGCCCCTCAAAAGCGGCGGCAACATTAAGGCCGCAAACAGCCTGCGCGAAAACTGGGAGGCCTTCTGCCCCCGCAGCAACCGCGCTGAAGACGAAGTCTATATCGTCGGCAATCCCCCGTTTGGCGGCTCAAATTCGCGCGACGAGGAACAAAACGAAGATATGGATATGGTTTTTGACGGCTGGAAAAAATACGGCGTCTTGGATTACGTTGCCTGTTGGTTTTGGAAAGGCGCGCAATATATCCGCGCCAGCCGCGCCAGGCTCGCCCTTGTTGCTACCAATTCCATCAGCCAAGGCGACCAAGTTGCCACCCTCTGGCCCCCTATCTTCGCATTGGGCAACCGCATTGCCTTCGCCTACCAGACCTTCCCGTGGGCAAACAATGCCAAAGACAAAGCCGCCGTCCACGTCGTCATCATCGGCCTGGAAGCAGCATATCTTTCAGACGGCCTCAGCCCCAATAGCGCGCAGCCCAAGCTCTACAAACTTCTCGATAAAGAATGGCACAGCCAAAGCGTTGCCAACATCAGCCCCTACCTGATTCCAGGCAGCAATCTTGCGGTTGCTGCCCGTGAACAGCCTTTATGCAACGTTTCCAAAATGGTTTACGGCAACAAACCCGTCGAAGGCGGCAATCTCATCCTTACCACAGAAGAAAAAGACAGCCTCATCGCCCGTGAGCCGCAGTCTGCCAAATGGATTAAAAAACTGCTCGGCTCTGACGAATTTCTCAACGGCAAACAACGCTGGTGCCTCTGGCTGACTGACTTGACCCAAGAAGACCTCGACAGCCTGCCTGAAAAACATCCCCTTGTTTCTGAAAGGGTAGAAAAAGTACGCGCTGTCCGCCTTGCCAGCAAAAAAGCTGCGACCGTTCAAAAAGCAGACATCCCCCATTTGTTTGATGAAATCCGCCATCCTGCCTCAGGAAACTACATCCTCGTTCCCAGCACGACCTCAGAACGGCGCGAGTACGTTCCGATGGATTTTTTTGACACTGAGACCATCAGCAGCAATGCCAACCTGATGATCCCCAATGCCACTCTCTACGAATTCGGCATCCTTACCTCTGCCATGCACAACGACTGGATGCGCACTGTCGCAGGCCGTTTGGAAAGCCGTTATCGCTATTCCGGCACGATTGTGTACAACAATTTTCCTTGGCCCGAAGCCGACGAAGCTGAAAAATCTCGCATAGCCGCGCTTGCTGAAGACATCCTGCTTATCCGCGCCGACTACCCCGACCAAACCCTCGCGCAACTCTACGATCCCGATAAAATGCCGCTGCCGCTCAAAGAAGCCCATCTCCGCCTCGATACCGCCGTTGACCGCCTCTACCGCACCAAACCCTTTTCAGACGGCATGGAGCGCGTAGAATTTTTGTTTGATTTATACGAAAAAGCCGTCAACGGCCAAAAAACGCCGTAAAACGGCATCTTTGCCCCGACATCACCGTCTTTAAAAGGAAAATATCTTGACTATCCCCCTGCTCCACGTCGAATACGGACAAACCGGTAACAGCACCAAACCAAACAATATGGGCATGCGCGAAATGCAGGCCAAAGCGTTTGCCAAGCGCGACGCGCAATATCTGCTGCTCAAAGCGCCGCCCGCCTCAGGCAAATCCCGCGCGCTGATGTTTTTGGCTTTGGACAAGCTGGCCCATCAAGGCATCAAAAAAGCGATTATCGCCGTACCCGAAATGTCCATCGGCGGCTCGTTTGCCGATACCGAATTGGCGAAACACGGCTTTTTTGCCGATTGGCGCGTCAAGCCGGAAAACAATCTCTGCACGGGCAGCGGCGACGATAAAGACCAAGGCAAAGTGGATGCCTTTATCCGCTTTATGCGCGGCAACGACCAAGTTTTGGTCTGCACCCATGCGACTTTCCGCTTTGCCTTCGACAAACTCGCAGATGTCGGGGCATTTAATGACACGCTGGTGGCGATTGACGAGTTCCATCATGTTTCTGCGGAAGAAAACAACCGTTTGGGCGCAGTCTTGGACGAAATCATGCGCAACTCTTCGGCTCATATTATCGCCATGACCGGCTCGTATTTCCGAGGCGACGCTGTACCGATTTTGAGCGAAGAAGACGAAGCTAAGTTTGAAAAAGTAACCTATACCTACTACGAACAACTCAACGGCTACCGATATTTGAAATCTCTGGGATTGGGCTACCACTTCTACCAAGGCCGCTATCTCGATGCTTTGGGCGAAGTGCTCGATCCGTCGAAAAAGACGATTATCCATATTCCCAACGTCAATTCAGGCGAAGCGGCGGTCGATAAGTATTCGGCAGTCGACCATATCATCGACACCTTGGGCGAATTTGTGGAAAAAGACCGCGAAACAGGCATCATCACGGTCAAAGCCCATGACGGCAGGCTGCTGAAACTGGCGGACTTGGTGGACGACCGTAAAACATCCGACCGTTCTTTAATCCAGGCATATTTACGCAATATCAAATCGCGCGATGATATGGATATTATTATTGCGCTGGGTATGGCGAAGGAGGGGTTCGACTGGCCCTATTGCGAGCATGTGCTGACCATAGGCTACCGCAGCTCGATGACGGAAGTCGTCCAAATCATCGGTCGCGCCACTCGGGATTGCGAGGGGAAAACCCATGCTCAATTTACCAATCTGATTGCGCAGCCTGATGCGACAGATGAAGATGTCAAAGTGTCGGTTAATAATCTTTTGAAGGCGATTACGCTGTCGCTGCTGATGGAGCAGGTGTTGGCGCCCAATATCACTTTCCGCCGCCGCTCTGATATGAGGCCGGATGAACAGCCCAATCCGGGCGATGTGATTATCGACGATACGACGCTGTCCGCCTCTAAAAAAGTCGTCGATATTCTGAATAAGGATTCAGACGACCTTATCGCTGCGTTGGTACAGGATACGCAAAATGCCAAACGCTATATTCAGGAAGACACGCCTGCTTCTGCCATCAATGAAACCGCGCTTCCGAAGATTGTTGCCTGCCGTTATCCCGAGCTGTCGGTAGAAGAGCAAGACCAAATCGTGCAAGGGACGCTGACTAAAATGGCGGTAACGCAGGGCGGCGGTATCAAAGACGGCAAGGATTTGCCCGACAACGCGCTTATCGAAGGCGAAAAAACCTATATCAGGCAGGGAGATTTTTTTGTCGATACGGTTAAGTTGCAAGAAGCCGGGCAGAGTTATTCTGTTGAAGAAACTGTCAGGGAACGAGATTTGCCTGACAACGCGAAAATCAAAAATCTGCAAACAGGCGAAGTCAAAACCGCTGACAACCGCTTTGTCAAAGTCGGCGAAAAATTTATCAATGTAGATAGGTTGAATGTGGATTTAATCCGCGAAGTCAATCCTTTCAGGGACGCATATGAAGTCTTGTCCAAAAATGTGGACGCGCCGCTGTTGAAAGCGATTCAGGATTATGTACAGGCTGACCGCATCCAAATGACGGAAGACGAAGCCGCTATGCTGTGGCCGCGTATCAATGAATTTGTCCGCACCAACAATCGGATGCCTGACAAAGATTCAGACGACCCCTTGGAAAAACGCATGGGCGAGGCCTTAATCTATATCCGCAACAAAAAAGCGGAACGCATGGCAAGGGGCTGAATATGTTGCTAAAAGGTATGCGCGTTGATTCTAAAATTAACAGCTTGGACGATATTTTCAATCATGACGATTTAGGCCTGCTTGCCGATGTCAAACCGATTGCCGCCAAAGCCGATGCCGATGCGATGGTTTTACAAACATTCGGCGAAGTCGAATCGTTTTTCAGACGGCATGGACGTTTACCGAATAAAGACGGTAATTTGGATGAAAAAATTTTAGACAGAAAATGGCAAGCCTTGCTGAACAACAAACAGCATTGTGAAACCCTCCGACAATACGATACGCTCAATCTGCTAAGGCCGTCTGAAAAAACGGAATGCTGCAAAGCTGAAAATGTGGTTACGCTGGAAGACATCTTCAACAATGACGATTTAAACCTGCTTGACGTGGGCAATACGGATATTTTCAGGATAGAACACATCCAACAGCGGACGATAAATGGGGCTCCCTATACGGACGAAGACAATGCGGTACGGCAACCCTGTACGGACTTTTGGCGGTTTGAAGCTTGGTTCAAACAAATCCACCACATGCTCAAACACGGTAAAGCCCATTTTGAACGCCTCAAAACTGAAACCTTCCTTCAGCCGGGCGATGTGTTCCTATTACACGGGGCCTTGTGTTACGTCGCTGATTTTGCGGAGACGGAAGACAGGAAAAGTACAAGAGGAAACAGACGGTTGCGCGTTATTTATGAAAATGGGACGGAATCCAACATCCTAACCCGCTCGCTCGCCCGCGCTGTCTATAAAGATGAAAACGGTAAAAAAGTCATGCTGGCTGATACTGAAGCCCTGCCGGATATTTTGACCGCCGATATTCAGCCGGATTTGGTAACAGGACACCTTTACATCGTTAAACTGCTTCAGCCCAAACCGCAGTTTGCCGCCTATAAAAATCTCTATAAAATAGGCTTCACGACGGATACGGTGGAAAACAGAATCGCTAATGCGGAAAGCGATACTGCTTTCTTGGAAAGCAAAGTTGTCCCTGTATTGTCTTTTGAATGTCGCAATATCAATCCGCATACGTTCGAGCGTTTATTGCACGCCTTCTTTGCTGCGCAAAAACTGAATATCCGTTTAATGGGAAAAGACGGGAAAAGTTACATCCCAAACGAATGGTTTGATGTCGGATTGGATGTCATTGAAAAAGCCGCTGAATATATTGTCAACGGTACAATTAACCAATACCGAATGGACAACACAACTGGGAAAATCGTTCAAAAACTGATGAAGTAAAACAGTTTAACAATTAGGGGATTCTATCCATATGCCCTTTCGGCACTGTCATTCCCAACATTGGTTTGATTTGCAAAAATGTATTCTTATCTGCCATTTATCCCTTAAATTAAAGGCCGTCTGAAAACTTCAGACGGCCTTTTCAATTCAGCTTAAAGATTTAAGTCTTATGCCAAACCTTTTGCTTTCAACACTTCCAGCATGGTAGTGCCCAACTCGGCAGGGCTGCGGGTGTAAGCGATACCGGCTTTTTCGAAAGCGGCGAATTTTTCTTCGGCAGTACCTTTACCGCCGGAAATAATCGCACCGGCGTGGCCCATACGTTTGCCTTTAGGAGCGGTAACACCAGCGATGTAACCTACAACAGGTTTGGTTACGTTGGATTGGATGTATTCGGCTGCTTCTTCTTCCGCAGTACCGCCGATTTCACCGATCATGATGATGGCGTCAGTATCTGGGTCTTCTTGGAAGAGTTTCAGTGCGTCGATTTGGTTCATACCAGGAATCGGGTCACCGCCGATACCGATACAGGTTGATTGACCCAAGCCCAGTTTGGTGGTTTGTGCCACGGCTTCGTAAGTCAATGTACCGGAACGAGAAATAATACCGATGCGGCCTGGAGTGTGGATGTGGCCCGGCATAATACCGATTTTGCACTCACCCGGAGTAATCACGCCCGGGCAGTTAGGGCCGACCAAGCGGGTACCGTTGCCGTTGGTTTCCAAGTAACGTTTGGCTTTGAGCATGTCTAAAGTAGGCACGCCTTCGGTAATCACAACGACCAAGCCTACGCCTGAATCAACTGCTTCAACGATAGAGTCCAAAACAAACGGAGCTGGGACGTAAATTACAGATGCGTCCGCGCCGGTTTCTTTAACGGCTTCTTTCATGGTGTTGAATACAGGCAGATCCAGGTGGGTTTGACCGCCTTTACCTGGAGTAACGCCGCCGACAACCTTAGTGCCGTAAGCCAGAGCTTGTTCGGAGTGGAAAGTACCGTTTTTACCGGTGAAACCTTGAACCAATACTTTGGTGTCTTTATTAATCAATACGCTCATTCTTTTCTCCTTAGGCGTTTACGGCTGCAACAATTTTTTCGGCTGCGTCATTCAGGCCGTCTGCAGAAGTCAGTTTCAGACCTGATTCGTTCAGGATTTTCGCGCCGAGTTCGGCGTTGTTACCTTCCAAACGAACAACGACAGGAACGTTGACGTTGATTTCTTTAACGGCTGCCACGATGGCTTCCGCAATCATGTCGCAACGTACGATACCGCCGAAGATGTTGATCAATACGCCTTTAACGGATTTGTCTTCCAGAATCAGTTTGAACGCTTCAACCACGCGGTCTTTGGTTGCGCCACCACCAACGTCCAAGAAGTTGGCAGGCTGGCCGCCTTTGAGTTTGATGATGTCCATAGTAGCCATCGCCAAACCGGCACCGTTAACCATACAGCCGATGTTACCTTCCAAGGCAACATAGTTCAGGTCGAATTCAGAAGCTTTCAGCTCACGTTCGTTTTCTTGAGATTTGTCGCGCAATTCAGCGATTTTTGGCAGGCGGTAGAGCGCGTTGCTGTCGATGCCGATTTTGCCGTCCACGCAAGCCAGTGCGCCGTTTTCGCGAACTGCCAATGGGTTTACTTCAAACAGTGCGAAGTCGTTTTCGACAAACGCTTTGTACGCGCCGGTCATCAGTTTAACAAACTCGTTGATTTGTTTGTCTTTCAAGCCCAGTTGGAACGCAACTTCGCGAGCTTGGCAAGGTTGCAGGCCGACCAGCGGATCAACGGTTACTTTGAAGATTTTTTCTGGAGTTTCGGCAGCAACTTTTTCGATTTCCACGCCGCCTTCGGTAGAAGCCATGAATGTAATGCGGCGGGTAGAACGGTCAACCACTGCGCCCAAGTACAGCTCGGTTTGAACAGGATACATGTCTTCGCAAACCAAAACGCTGTTGACAGGTTGGCCGTTGGCATCGGTTTGGTAAGTTACCAAGTTGGTGCCAATCAGGCTTTCAGCCACTTCTTTAGCTTCTTCGCGGCTTTTAACGACTTTTACGCCGCCCGCTTTACCGCGGCCGCCGGCGTGTACTTGTGCTTTGACAACAGCGAATTTGCCGCCCAATTTGTCGTAAGCTGCAGCGGCTTCTTCGCCGTTGTGTGCCAAAATACCGCCTTGTACGGGCAAACCGTAGCTAGCCAGCAGTTCTTTAGCCTGATACTCGTGTAAATTCATGGATTTCTCCTTAAGGTGAGTGGGTTTTAGGAATCGCCCTGCGGCCAATCCCATATTTTCAGACGGCCCTACTATTTACTGAAGGGCAACCACATCCGCGCCAGCAGATACATGGTTGCGCCGCCTCCTCCGAGAATAAAAAAGACAATGCCTTTTTTACGCGAATTCGGGCAGAGCAGATAAACGGCAAGGCTGAAACTGATAAACAACAATGCCACGCGCCAAACCAATTCTTTATCTTTGAAACGGTTGAGCGTATAAGTTTCGGTCATCATCACATACATCTGCCACAATGCGGCCATACACATGCTGATGATGCCCATCGGTATAAAGAAAATACCGACTATTTCTTTGTTCATAATGAATGTAAATGCTGTTTGTTTGTCTGACGGAATTATAAATCAGAAAACGAAGCTCTCGGAACATTCAATTTGTCAAAGGCCTTAAGACCGTCTGAAAAGTTTCAGACGGCCTTAATGTCTATCAACCGTGCAAAGCGCGTTTGTCGGCCGCCAATGCAGCTTCGTGAACCACTTCGGACAAGGTTGGGTGGGCATGGATAATGCGTGCGATGTCTTCGCTGCTGGCGAAGAATTCGAGCGCAGTCACGCCTTCGGTAACCAATTCGCTGACAACCGGGCCGATCATGTGTACGCCCAAGATGCGGTCGGTTTTGGCATCTGCCAATACTTTAACCGTACCTTTGGCTTTGCCCATTGCCAATGCGCGACCGTTTGCACCGAAACCTGAAGTACCTTTTTTGTACTCCACGCCTTCGGCTTTGAGCTGCTCTTCAGTTTTACCCACCCAAGCGATTTCAGGGTCGGTGTAAATCACGAATGGTACGTTGTTGAAGTCGATATGCGGTTTTTGACCGGCAATGCGCTCGGCAACGGCAACGCCTTCGTCGCTGGCTTTGTGTGCCAACATCGGGCCGCGAACCACGTCGCCAATTGCCCATACGTTAGGCAGGTTGGTACGGCATTCGCCATCCACTTTGATAAAGCCGCGTTCGTCTTTTTCCAAGCCTACGGCTTCGGCGTTCAGGCCTTTGGTGTTTGGAATACGGCCGATGGCAACGATCAGTTTGTCGAATACTTCGGTTTTGGCTTCGCCGGCAGCAGTTTCGTAAGCAACGGAAACGCCTTTGCCTTCAGATTTGATGTCGCCGATTTTCACGCCCAATTCGATGCTCAAACCTTGCTCTTTAGTGAAGTATTTGAAGGCTTCTTTGGCGATTTGTTGGTCTGCGGCAGCCAGGAAGGTCGGCGCAGCTTCAAGAATAGTAACTTCTGCACCCACGCGGTTCCATACGGAACCCATTTCCAAACCAATCACGCCGGAACCGATCACGCCAAGTTTGGCAGGTACTTCGGTCAGGTTCAATGCGCCTTCGTTGTCCAACACGTTCACGTTGTCGATAGCGACTTGTGGCAGCGGACGCGGTACGGAACCGGTGGCTACAATGACGTGTTTGGCTTCAATAACAGTTTTCTCGCCTTTGTTATCAACTTCGATTTGGTAAGCATCGCCATTTTTACCGGCAAAGGAAGCAGTACCGAACAGGCTGGTTACTTTGTTTTTTTGGAACAGGAATTTCACGCCGCCGGTCAGCTTGGTCACGATGGCATCTTTGCGCTCAATCATTTTGGCCGCGTCGAATTTTACGTCGCCGACAGTGATACCGTGTTCGGCAAAATCGTGTTGCGCAGCATGAAAATGTTCGCTGGATTGCAACAGGGCTTTAGAAGGGATACAGCCTACGTTCAAGCAAGTACCGCCCAATGCAGGGGCATTGCCTGCTTTGTTAACGCCTGCATCAACGCAAGCGGTTTTGAAACCCAGTTGCGCGGCACGGATGGCGGCAACGTATCCGCCCGGGCCAGCACCAATCACTACTACATCATATTGAGACATCGTGTCATCCTTTGCTTTTTGCAGTATCTCAAAATAAAAACGATACTTTTTGTTTCTTTTTTATTTTGAATGACTGCGTTTTGATGGTTTTAAGAAAAGGCCGTCTGAAAGTCCATATCTGTCGATTCATTCGAATCAAATGTTTCAGACGGCCTCAATCGTTCGTTGAGCCTATTGTAGCACGATACTACATTACGCTACATCTAAATAAAAATTCAGACGGCCTTTTCATTAACAAATAAAAGGCCGTCTGAAACGATTACAGATCCAACAACAGGCGAGCTGGGTCTTCCAACGCGTCTTTAATGGCTACCAAGGTCAATACAGCTTCGCGGCCGTCGATGATACGGTGGTCGTAAGACAGAGCCAGATACATCATTGGACGGACAACAACTTGACCGTTTTCAACCACGGCACGCTCTTTAGTAGCGTGCATACCCAAAATCGCAGATTGAGGCGGGTTGATGATCGGGGTGGACATCATAGAACCAAAAGTACCGCCGTTGGTAATACTGAATGTACCGCCGGTCAGATCTTCGATAGCGATTTTGCCGTCTTTTGCTTTTTTCGCGTAATCAACAATTGCTTGTTCGATGTCGGCAATGCTCATTTGGTCGGCATCGCGCAGGATTGGTACAACCAAACCGCGTGGACTGCCAATTGCGATACCGATGTCGAAGTAGCCGTGGTAAACGATGTCTTTGCCGTCAACAGAAGCATTCACAACCGGGTATTTTTTCAGGGCGGCAACAGCGGCTTTAACGAAGAAGGACATAAAGCCCAATTTCACGCCGTGTTCTTTCTCGAATTTATCTTTGTACTTCGCACGCAAGTCCATGATCGGTTTCATGTTGACTTCGTTGAATGTAGTCAAAATGGCGTTTTCTTGTTGAGAAGCCAAGAGGCGTTCTGCAACACGGGCACGCAGGCGGCTCATTGGTACGCGTTCTTCAGGACGTGCGCCGGCAGGAAGTGCAACGGCAGGGGCTGCGGCTGCTGCAGGTTTGGCAGCGGCATTTTGTACGTCTTCTTTCAATACGCGACCGTCACGGCCAGAACCTTGCAATGCGTTCACGTCAACACCGGTCTCGGCAGCCAGTTTGGCGGCGGCAGGCATCGCGGCGTTGTTTTGTGCAGCAGCAGGAGCGGCAGCTGGGGCTGCTTCTACAGGAGCGGCTGTAGGTGCTTCAGCAGCGGCAGTAGCAGCTGTATCGATACGGGCCAAAACTTGGTCGGCGACAACGGTTTCACCGTCTTGCGCTACGATTTCAACCAATACGCCGGCTTGTGGAGAAGGTACTTCCAAAACCACTTTGTCAGTTTCGATATCGATCAGGATTTCGTCACGGGCAACTGCTTCGCCAACTTTTTTCTTCCATTCCAAGAGCGTGCCTTCAGATACGCTTTCAGACAGCATAGGTACTTTTACATCAATAATCATTTTGTGTCTCCAATGGCCCTTTCAGACGGCCTGTTGTGTGTTTTTAATTCTGCATATGGGCATTCCGCCTGAGCAGACTCAGACGGAATGCTACTTGGTTTACAATGCCAAAGCGTCTTCAACCAATTGTTTCAATTGAGCAATGTGTTTGCTTGAGTAGCCCACTGCAGGCGATGCGCTGCTTGGACGACCGGCATAAGACAGTTTTTGCTCTTCGCTGATAACGTCTTCGATGCGGTGGCGGATTTGGTAGAACGCTCCTTGGTTTTTCGGCTCTTCTTGTGCCCAAACCACAGATTTTGCGTTCGGATGTTTCGCCAGTTCAGCTTTAACCTCGTCGTATGGGAACGGATACAGCTGCTCAACGCGGACGATAGCAACATCATCTTCCAGTTTACGCTCGGCACGGCCAGCTTCCAAGTCATAGTAAACCTGACCGGCACACAATACCACGCGTTTCACGCTATCGTTGCTTGCGCGTTCGGCGGTATCGCCGATAACCGGACGGAAAGTCGAACCTTCGGTGAAGTTTTCCAGCGGGCTCATTGCACCTTTAAAGCGCAACAGGCGTTTGGACATGAAAATCACCAGCGGTTTGCGGTATGAACCCAAGACTTGACGTTGCAAGAGGTGGAACATTTGCGACGCTTCAGACGGCATGATGACTTGCATATTGTTCTCAGAACACAGTTGCAACCAACGTTCTACGCGTGCAGAAGAGTGCTCAGGGCCTTGACCATCGTAGCCGTGCGGCAGGATGGTGGTCAGACCGCACAAGCGACCCCACTTGGTTTCGCCTGAAGACAGGAATTGGTCAATAGTCACTTGCGCGCCGTTGGCGAAGTCACCGAATTGAGCTTCCCAAATGGTCAGCTTGTCAGGTGCGGAGCAGGCAAAGCCGTACTCGAACGCCATCACGGCTTCTTCGTTCAAAATGGAGTCGATAACCAGGAACTCGCCCATGCCTTCGCCCATATGGCGCAGAGGAACATAAGTACCGTCGTCCCATTTTTCGCGTTTTTGATCGTGCAGAACGGCATGACGGTGTGAGAATGTACCGCGGCCGGAGTCCTCACCAGAGATACGCACGCCATGACCTTTGGTCAGCAGGCTTGCGTATGCCAAGGTTTCGGCCATACCCCAGTCGATGGCTTGCTTGCCGGATGCCATTGCTTTACGCGCTTCAATCACACGTTTTGCAGTCGGATGCAGGGCAAAGCCTTCTGGTACGGCGGTAAACTTCTCGGTAAGACGCTCAATGTCGGCGGCAGGCAAACCGGTTTCGATTTTTTCGCGCCAATCTTTGCCTTGGTATTTGCTCCAGTCGATTTGTGTGCGTTGGAAGTTGCTCAAAGTTGTTTGTTCAACATGTTCGCCTTTGTCCAAAGCATCACGGTAGGCTTGGATGTAACCGTCAGCCTCAGCTTGAGTTACCACGCCTTCAGCAATCAGTTGCTCGGTGTACAAAGCACGCGCACCTGGGTGTTGCGATACTTTTTTGTACATCATCGGTTGGGTCAAGGTCGGATCATCGCCCTCGTTGTGGCCCCATTTACGGTAGCAGACAACGTCGACCACGATGTCTTTATGGAATTTTTTGCGGTAATCCAAGGCAGCTTGGATGGCAAAGCAAACGCGTTCAGGATCATCGCCGTTCACATGGATAACCGGAGCGGAAACCATTTTCGCGATATCGGTACAGTGTACGGTTGAACGGGTATCGCGGGTATCAGAAGTCGTAAAGCCGATTTGGTTGTTGATCACGATGTGAACAGTACCGCCGGTGGTATAACCGCGTGTTTTAGACAGGTTGAATGTCGCTTGGTTAACACCCAAACCGATAAATGCGGAGTCACCGTGAATCAATACCGGCAAGACTTTATCGCGACCGTTTTCGCCCAAACGTTTTTGTTTGGCGCGTGCAGAACCTTCCACTACCGGGTTAACAATTTCCAAGTGTGACGGGTTGAACGCCAAAGAAACATGCATCGGGCCATGCGGAGTGGCGATATCGGAGCTGAAGCCCATATGGTATTTCACGTCGCCGCTAGGCAATTTGATTTCGGCACGGCCTTCGAATTCGGCAAACAGATCAGCCGGTTTTTTGCCTAAAATGTTAACCAAAACATTCAGACGGCCACGGTGTGCCATACCGATGATGACTTCTTCCACACCATCTTTACCGGCGTTTTGAATCAGGTAGTTCAAACCGGCAATCGCGCTTTCGCCGCCTTCTACACCAAAGCGTTTTTGACCAACATATTTGGTATGCAGGTAACGTTCCAGAGTTTCGGCAGCAGTCATTTCTTTCAAGATACGGCGTTTTTGTTCAACGTTGTAGCTTGGCGTAGACAGTACGCTTTCAAAATAATTGCGAACCCAGCGGCGCTCTTCGGTATTTGGAATGTAGATGTACTCTACCGCGATATGGCCGCAGTAGGTTTGTTTGAGGTTGCTGATGATTTGGGACAGAGGCAGTTTGCTCTGACCGGAAAAATCGCCCTCACCCATATTGAACTGAAGCGCCATATCGGCATCTGACAGACCGTGGAATTTAGGATCGAGAGCTTCAATATTTTGAGGAGGAATACGTTTGAGCGGATCAAGTTGGGCTGCACCCACGCCTTGGATACGATAGGCAGAAATCAGTCGCAAAACACTGACTTGCTTTTTCATCATTGCCTCATCCACACCGCCTGCGACGGCTGCGGCAATTTTCTTTTTAGCCAAAGTGGCAAATGATTCACGAATCGGTGTATGGGCAACATCGACAGCGACTGCGCCCGGCTGTTTACTCAAATCGGTAAAGTACTGTTTCCATTTTTCATCGACAGATTCCGGATTATCCAGAAACTTTTCATACAACTCCTCGATGTATGGCGCATTAGAACCAAACAGATAAGAGAAATTGAGTTTTTCGTCCATCATGGCGTGAGCTCTTTTCTTTAAAATATAAACAAAGGGTAGAATCCCGTGTTCTCCGAACGGAATTCAGGCCGTCTGAAATGACACTTTATTCTACCCTATTTCAAATCAAATTACCTGCTATCAACTTAATTAATTACGACCAACCTCATTGAAAACGGCAATTCGATTTTTTCAAACGACTTTTCAACAATATATTAATGTATTGTTTATTAGCGTTTATCTACCGGAACGTAATCGCGACGCTCTGCACCGGTATACAGTTGACGTGGGCGACCGATTTTCAGTGCCGGATCGCTAATCATTTCATGCCAATGAGAAATCCAACCTACACTGCGCGACAATGCGAAGATAACGGTAAACATTTCAGTTGGAATACCCAATGCGGACAAGACGATACCGGAGTAGAAATCGACGTTTGGATACAGCTTGCGTTCAACAAAGAATGGGTCTTTCAGTGCAATTTGTTCCAATTCCATCGCCAGCTTGAATTTAGGACTATCTTCCAAGCCCAATTCTTTCAAGACTTCATAACAGGTCTCGCGCATGATACTGGCGCGAGGGTCCATATTGCGGTATACGCGGTGACCGAATCCCATCAGACGGTATCTGCGTTGTTTCACGCCTTCCATGTATTCAGCAACATTCGAAACATCGCCGATTTCATCCAACATTTTCAACACGGCCTCGTTTGCACCGCCGTGTGAAGCACCCCACAGACAGGCGATACCGGCAGCGATACAGGCAAACGGGTTCGCGCCGGAAGAACCGGCCAAACGTACGGTTGAAGTTGACGCGTTTTGCTCGTGATCGGCATGCAAAATAAAGATACGGTCGAGCGCGCGAGCCAATACTGGATTAGGTTTGTATTCTTCACACGGTGTGGCAAACATCATGTGCAAGAAGTTTTCAGCATAAGAAAGGTTATTTTTTGGATAATTGAACGGCAAACCGTTGGAATAACGGTAACACATTGCCGCAATGGTCGGAATTTTGGAGATTAAGCGGTAAATCGCGATTTTGCGGTGTTCAGGATTGGTAATATCCAAGCTGTCTTGATAGAACGCAGACAGCGCGCCAACCACACCCACCATCATTGCCATCGGATGCGCATCACGGCGAAAACCGCGGAAGAACCAAGTCAACTGTTCATGCACCATAGTATGGTGGCTGACTGTAGCATCAAATTCTTTTTTCTGTTCAGGGGTAGGCAGTTCGCCGTAAATCAACAGGTAGCAAACTTCCAAGTAATCAGATTTTTCGGCCAGCTGCTCGATAGGATAACCACGGTAATACAACAGACCTTCATCGCCATCAATATAAGTGATTTTAGATTCGCAACTTGCAGTGGACACGAATCCGGGATCGAAGGAAAACAGACCTGTATTTTTAGTCAAAGTACGAATATCAACCACATCATGGCCGATACTTGCTTCCAATACTGGCAGTTCCAAGGTCTCTTGATTTGGGGTGGTGAGCTTGACTGATTTAGACATTCTTAAACTCCTTTGTAAGTTGGGGCTTTCGTTGCCGCCCAAGCGGCACGGTCCTTTTTTTCAGACGGCCTCAGTATGGAAAGAGCTTGTTCGGATTGGCATCGCAAACAAGCTCTATAACACGTCATGCCTGTCTGATTTTTTCAAGCATGGGAATCAGGTGTTTCTTGTCCGTCGCCGAATGTCCGTTAATCAAGGCAAGCAACTCTTGGTCTTGAAATTCGAGGATTTCGGAAAATTCGGACAACTCCTGATCACTCAGGTGCTCGAATTCTTTTTCCATGAACCTGCCGAAGATTAAATCTAATTCCAACAATCCCCGGCGGGTTTGAAAACGGATTTTCCGTTTGGCAATATCGTCAAAAACCATCATTTCTTAAACGGCTCGTTTCAACATAATCTCTTTAATCTTACCGATGGCTCGGGTCGGATTCAAGTGTTTAGGACATACGTCTACGCAGTTCATAATGGTGTGGCAACGGAACAAACGGTATGGGTCGTTCAGGTTATCCAAACGCTCATTAGTGATGGTATCACGGCTATCCGCAATGAAACGGTAAGCATTCAGCAAGCCAGACGGACCAACGAATTTATCAGGATTCCACCAGAATGATGGGCAGGCAGTCGAACAGCAGGCGCACAAAATACACTCGTACAAACCGTCCAACTCTTTACGCTCTTCCTGAGTTTGCAGACGCTCTTTGTCCGCATCGATAGGATTATCGTTGACAACGTAAGGTTTGATGGAGTGATATTGTTTGAAGAACTGGGTCATATCCACAATCAGGTCGCGGATAACAGGCAGACCTGGCAGAGGACGGATTTTAACCGGCTGTTTCAGGCTGCGCAGATCGGTCAGACATGCCAAGCCGTTTTTACCGTTGATGTTCATACCGTCAGAACCGCAAATACCTTCGCGGCAAGAACGGCGGAAAGACAATGTATCGTCTTGTGCTTTCAGGCGCACTAAAGCGTCCAAAAGCTTAACGTCGGTTGGTTCCAATTCCAACTCGTAACGTTGCATATAAGGTTTGGCATCAACGTCCGGGTTGTAACGGTAAATTTCAAAACTCATTTTTTCCATGAGAAGTGTTCCTTTTCTCATAAACTGCTCAATGATTTTGTATTATGAATTCAAGCAGTTCAATGTGGGTATGGTTAGGTTTCAGACGGCCTTTAAGGTAAAGGCCGTCTGAAAACTCATCAATAAACGCGTTTAGCCGGTTTGATGTATTCCACGCTCAAAGGCTTGGTATGTACCGGTTTGTAAGACAAAGTATTGGTATCTGAATGATACAGGGTATGTTTCATCCAGTTTTCGTCATCGCGCTCAGGATGGTCGTCTGAAGCGTGTGCGCCGCGCGATTCTTTACGCGCTTCGGCGGACACCAAAGTCGCTTTCGCTACTTCAATCAGATTATCCAATTCCAAAGCTTCGATACGCGCGGTATTCCACACTTTGCTCTTATCTTTGATTTCAGTACGTTTCACGCGCTCGGCAATCTCCATGATTTCTCGAACGCCTTTGCTCAGAATCTCATCGGTACGGAACACACCGGCGTGCAGTTGTACGGAGCGTTGCAGTTCGCGACGCAATGCATCAACGTTTTCGCCGCCAGTTTGATTATCCAAACGCTCGATACGTTGGCGGGTCAATTCACCGGCATTAGCAGGCAGAGGTTTCCAGTCGCTTTGCTCTTTGATGAATTTAATCATGCTGTCGCCGGCAGCTTTACCGAATACCACCAAGTCTAACAGGGAGTTAGTACCCAAGCGGTTTGCACCGTGCACGGAAGCACAAGCGCATTCACCTGCCGCATACAGACCTTTTACAGGTACTTCGTAATCTTCACCTTGCGGAACAACAACTTCGCCGTGATAGTTAGTTGGAATACCGCCCATCATGTAGTGAGTAGTCGGCACAACGGGAATCGGGTCTTTAATCGGGTCGATACCGGCAAACTGGATGGAAATCTCGCGGATGCCCGGCAGTTTTTCCATAATTTTTTCAGCGCCGATATGGTCGATTTTCAGCAATACATGGTCTTTGTTTTTGCCACAACCACGACCTTCGTAGATTTCCATCGCCATCGCACGGGAAACCACGTCGCGCGAAGCCAAGTCTTTTACGGTCGGTGCATAGCGTTCCATAAAGCGCTCGCCGTCGGCATTCAACAGAATACCACCCTCACCGCGTACGCCTTCGGTAATCAACACGCCTGCACCTGCCACACCGGTCGGGTGGAATTGCCAGAATTCCATATCTTCCAACGGAATGCCCGCACGCGCACAAATACCCAAACCGTCGCCGGTATTCATATAGGCATTGGTAGAAGACGCATAAATACGACCGCCACCGCCGGTAGCGAACATCACGGCTTTAGCGTGGAAAATATAAACTTCGCCGGTTTCCATTTCCATGGCGGTTACACCGACTACGTCGCCGTTTTCATCACGAATCAAATCTTGCGCTGTCCATTCCACAAAGAATTGTGTATTGGCACGGACGTTTTGTTGGTACAAAGTATGCAACATCGCATGACCGGTACGGTCGGCAACCGCACATGCACGTTCTACCGCACGTTTACCGTGTTCGGCAGTATGGCCACCGAAAGGACGCTGGTAGATTTTACCGCTTTCCACACGGTCAAAAGGCATACCCATGTGTTCCAATTCAATCACTGCCTCAGGCGCGGCGCGACACATAAACTCAATCGCATCTTGGTCGCCCAGCCAGTCGGAACCTTTTACGGTATCGTACATGTGCCAATCCCAACGGTCTTCCTGCACATTACCCAATGAAGCAGAAATACCGCCCTGAGCCGCCACGGTATGAGAACGGGTCGGGAACACTTTAGACAAAACAGCACAATTCAAACCAGATTTAGACAATTGGAGGGCTGCGCGTAAACCTGCACCACCACCGCCAACAATCACGGCATCAAACTTACGAACAGGAAAACTCATATTTACCCCCAAATTACTTTAACTGAATACACCAAGCAGCCTACCAACCAAACGATGGTAGCAACTTGTAAAAACAAACGCACGCCGAAAGGCTTAATGTAGTCCATCCACAAATCACGGATACCTACCCACGCATGCAAAAATACGGCCAAGAAGCTCACTTGGGTAAACACTTTCACCCAAGTTTGATCAAAAAATGCCTGCCATGCCGAATATTCTTTAGGCAACGTGAACAAAACAACCAAAAGAACTACGGTGTACACCAACATGATGACCGCAGTTGCACGCTGCATTGCCCAATCGCGCAAACCATAATGCGCACCTGTCAATTTACGTTCTACCATAACAAAGCTCCCAAAACGACGGTCAGAATCAAAGCAGAAGCAAATACAACTTTAGCAGTAGCACGGGCAGTATTTAATTCCAAGCCTTTATGCACATCCAAAAACAGAAAGCGGATACCGGCCAAAAAGTGGTGCAGATATGCCCACAACAGACCAATAAGAATCAGCTTCACAAACGGATTGGAGATAGCAGAACGATATGCTTCAAACGATGCTTCGCGATCCAGCGTTCCGGAGAAGAAATACAAGAGAACAGGCAGCATCACAAACAAGCCGACGCCGCTGATACGGTGAAGAATAGATACAATCCCCGGTATGGGCAATCGGATATTCGGAATTTCCAAAAATACCGGGCGTGATTTGGCGGACATGGTCAGTTCCTCTAGATTTATTATCAGCTCAAAACCTATAGCTCAGCACTACAATAAGCTACATAAACCATAATTTACCTGTTTTATCTCATTTTGAACAGTGCAATTTATGAATGCTCTAATGATTTTTACCAAAAGACTAATAAAATCAAACAATCATTCTTAGATTTTTTTTTGCGTGGCTAGCCTTTTTTGTTACTTTCCTGCAATTAAGCCATCTCCCCATCAAAGCACTTACGATAACATCATTATTGTTTGAGAATTGTATCTATTGTGAGATAAATTCTCACTCTTGATACCTAATCTTTACAAAGGCATAAGCCATTCTTAACTTATTACCATTGCATTATCACCACTACTCTTACATAGTTATACATTCAAAGACATTTCATCCATCTCTAGATGGACTAAAATACAGCACAACACCAACAATGTTTCCATACCTTATAAGGAAGCTGCATCATGACACACTCCCCTCATCAAAACACACCCGATCCGGAAGACTACATCCCCTCCTTCCGCCGTCGAAAATTGGACACATCCGGTTTTATGAAAAAACTCGGACGCTTTGCCGGCCGCCTGGGCAAACCTGTCGTCCGACAGCTTTATGCACTTTATTACCTTTGGGAATCCGAACACACGCCCAAACGGGCTAAAATGATTATTGTCGGTGCACTGGTTTATTTTCTAAGCCCTATCGACAGCATTCCCGACCTTTTGATTCCATTTGGCTTCAGTGATGACATTGCCGTCATTGCTTTGGTTTATTCCCAAATGAAAAACTACCTGACCGAAGATATTCAAGAAAAAGCCCGCCAAGCGGCTGACAAGCTGTTTGGTTCTTAATTGGATACAATTCGACTACACATATATAAATATGAGAAGAAGGCCGTCTGAATATTCAGACGGCCTTCTCGGTTTATGACTTTTTATTTCAAAGGCTGCATACCCATAACTTCCATCAGGAAGTTGGTAAACGCAGGATTGCTTGGTTTGGTATCCATGTTTTTCCAACGTTGTTGCCAACCGCGCAAAGCACCTTGGATGTACTGTTTGGATTGCTCGGTAGTAATCTCACCACGTTGGCTGTCAACGGCAGAACGCAGATAAACTTCGTACATACTGTCATCGACGGAGTTGCGTCCCACTTGTTGGATACGGAAGCGGTTCAAATATTGGGCGGCCTGAACTTTGGTCAGACTACCTTGGCTCACTTGGGTACTCAAGCGACGTGCTTCATCATGAATCTTGGAAACATCTGCCCAATGCGAAGGAGCTAAATGATAACCGGTAGCTGAAACTTGTGAATCAGCCTTAGGTTTCTTAACGTTGGTTGGTCGAACTGGCACTTCTTTCAATGTTGGAACATAAATCGATTCACAACCGGCAAGTGCCGCCACAGCAAGGATAGGAAGAATGTATTTTTTCATAATGCGCATTATAAGCATGATTCGTTAAAGAAACCAACTTTTGAATAATGGTATTCAAAGCTCATTAACTGAATTACAACAGATTTCATACGATATCTCAAGCCCATACGCAAAAAAGGCCGTCTGAAAACGGCCTTTTAACGACAATCCTATATTATGCCAAATCGGCAAACAGAGGTGTAGAAAGATAGCGTTCGCCATACGATGGCAACAAGACAACAATCAGCTTGCCTTCGTTTTCAGGTTTTTTAGCCAGTTGCAATGCGCTCCATACCGCAGCACCGGAAGAAATACCTACCAAAATGCCTTCTTTTTCAGCCATAGCGCGCGCAGTTTCAAACGCTGCTTCGTTAGGTACTTTGACAATACTGTCGTAAACAGTAGTATTCAAAACGCTAGGGATAAAGCCTGCGCCCAAACCTTGAATCGGATGTGGGCCTTTTTCGCCACCACTCAATACCGGAGAAGCTTCAGGCTCGACAGCCACGATTTGAACTTCGGGTTTGTGTTTTTTCAATACTTCACCCACGCCGGTAATCGTACCGCCCGTACCCACGCCGGCCACGAAAATATCCACTTTACCGTCTGTATCGCGCCAAATCTCTTCGGCAGTGGTTTTGCGGTGAACTTCAGGATTAGCCTCGTTATCAAATTGGCGCGGCATAAAGTAAGTATCTGGATGTTCGTCCACCAAAGACTGGGCTTTAGCGATAGCGCCTGCCATGCCTTCAGCAGCAGGAGTCAAAATCAATTCTGCACCAAACGCACGCAACAGCATTTTGCGTTCTTTACTCATGCTTTCAGGCATGGTGATGGCCAATTTATAACCGCGGGCCGCGCACACCATGGCCAAACCGATACCGGTATTGCCACTAGTTGCCTCGACGATAACGGTATCTTTATTGATTTTACCGGCTTGCTCGGCCGCTTCAATCATAGATTCGGCAATACGGTCTTTCACGCTGCTGCCCGGATTAAAGAATTCAAGTTTAACGACGATTTGCGCTTTTAAACCTTCGGTCAGGCGGTTCAGTTTCACCAAAGGTGTGTTGCCGATCAGCTCGGTAATATTATTTGCAATTTTCATTTCCTGCTCCTGATTTAGATGTAATACAGCCTGCATATTAAACTCAGGCCGTCTGAAAAACCAATATCGAAAATTTCTTTCTTTATAACTTTTGGTTCAAGCGCGGTCAATATCCACTGCGCTCAAAAATCAATGCAACGGCAACCACAGCCTGCATCACGACGGCAACCATCCAGCCTGCCCACATCTGCCGCATACTGAAAAGAGAGGCAGGCTGCTTGCAAACAACCACTCTGTGCAGATAAAACACCAACATCAGGACGCCCTGCAATGCAAACCAATAAATAGGTTTCAAAGCATAAATTTTCAGCAAGGCCGCCCATGCAAAAACCGCGCCTGCTAATGGCAAGATGAAATAAACCACGCCTGCCAAGAAAATAAAAGCCAAAGTCATGACGACATTGGAAACCGCAAATAAGGTCAAACCGGCATATTCGCCTGCCGACCAAAACTTTTTGTCTTCCGTTTTACTGCAATCGTCAATAAAGAAGAAAATACTGGCGGCGGTCAGGTAAAAATGAGGGATGAACAAAGGGCCTGTATGCGTAAAGCCCCACATTCCGGGCAACAATTGCGCGCCCAGTGCCGAAATCCCCAGCCACAACAACACCGCAGCCCAAAGCCATTGAAACCGCTGCGCGCGAAAAATAAACGCCAACGATACCGCAGCATACGCAATGGCACACCAAAAATCCAAAGAAACCATCATGAATACTGCAACTCGCCTTCAAAAACGGTTTCCGCAGGGCCGGTCATTTGCACATCGCCACCTTCTTCCCAACTGATAAACAATTCGCCGCCAGGCAAAGTAACACGCACAGGCGCACCCGCTTTCAGCAAGCCATTGCGCAAGCCTGCCACCACGGCCGCACACGCTCCAGTGCCGCAAGCCTGAGTTTCCCCCACCCCGCGTTCAAACACGCGCAGGCGGACTGACAATTCATCTTCAACCTGCAAAAAGCCGACATTGACCCGTTCAGGAAACTGCTCGTGCGATTCAATAGCGCCGCCCCAATATTCCACCGGCGCAGTCTCAACATCATCAACCAAAATCACCGCATGCGGATTACCCATATTCACACAGCTTACCGGTACAGACTCCAAACCGACCAAGACAATATGTGTCAGCGCATCTTCATTTTCACCATGTGCAGGCACAAACGGAATTTCAGACGGCATGAAACGCGGTTTACCCATATTGACGGTAACCAAACCGTTATCCAACAGCTTCGGTACAATAATCCCTTTGGCCGTTTCGACCAAAATTTCCGTTTTATCCGTCAAACCCTTATCCGCGACAAAACGCGCAAAACAACGCGCTCCATTGCCGCACTGCTCTACTTCCCGACCATCGGCATTGAAAATGCGGTACCGAAAATCGACCGCATCAGAAGAAGGCTTCTCCACTACCAAAAACTGATCAAAACCCACGCCGCGATAGCGGTCTGCCCATTGTGCAAGCGGCGCAGCCAATGGATCAAAGTCCTGTTCGATGGCATTGACCACCATAAAATCATTGCCCAAGCCGTGCATCTTCGTAAATTTCAAAGTTTTCATTATTCATTCACATTCTTATTAAATCATTATTTCGGCACATTCTACACCAGAATGATATATTCGTTTCTATCTTGTTTTTCAGACGGCCTTGCGCCCTTTTACCAATACTAACACCAGCCACCCCGCAAAAATACTATACTTCCCACATTACAAACATTTCTTATTACAAGGATACACATTATGAAAAAAGTTCTCTTACCTGCCCTTTTGGTCGCTTCACTCAGCGCATGTACAGTCGGCACACCCGGCGTTTCCGTCGGCTTAGGTGTCGGCACCAGCATCGGCCGCCACGTTGGCTTGGGTACATCCATCAACATCCCTGTCGGCTTGGACAAAACCAAAACCACCAAAGGCACGGATTCAGACGGCATCCGTATCTCAGAAGAACAAATCGTGACCTATTTTGATGCACACGGCACACCCAGCAACAGTGCAGTCAAAGGCGGTTTCCATCGCCAACTGATCAGCAAACGCAACAACGAATATGTCGTGCAAGACTTTTACAGCGACAACAGCCAAAAACGCACGGACCCCTACGTCCTCAGCCGCAACCAACTGATGCAGTTCCGTGCCACGCCAAGTAACGGCTCGTTAACCACTTACGCTTACAACGGCACGGTGATGCAGCAACAAGTATTCCAAAACGGCAAATTGGTTAACGCCAAATACTAAAGGCCGTCTGAAACGGCTGGGGAGTATGTGAAACTTGATTACAAAATATTTTTAACATTCAAACATTTGAAATATTTTGCACCATTTTCTTGAAAATATGGATTGACACATTTTTTCCAGCCATTATAATACGCCCCATTCCCCGATAGCTCAGTCGGTAGAGCGACGGACTGTTAATCCGCAGGTCCCTGGTTCGAGCCCAGGTCGGGGAGCCAAATTTCAAAAGCCTGAACTGCTGTTCAGGCTTTTTTACATCAATCAGGAACGATTGTTCTTTCCCAAAGAAAGCCCATGAGTCCTCATAATAAAAAAGGCCGTCTGAAACCCAAATCTGGCTTCAGACGGCCTTTTATTTATTTTTAAATCAACGGAAGAAATCGCCCATACCGGCAGGCAGGCCTTGGGTGAATGCACCCATGGTTTTGTTGGTGGTTTCTTCGGCTTTTTCAGAAGCGGCATTAATGGCGGCCAATACCAAATCTTCCAGCATTTCTTTGTCGTCAGCGGCTTCTTGAATCAAATCAGGGCTGATTTCAAGTTTGCGGACAACATGCGAACACGTCATCACAACTTTCACCAAACCATTGCCTGCTTCACCTTCAACTTCGGTTTCAGCCAGCTTGGCTTGTGCCTTTTTCATGTTTTCCTGCATTTGTTGAGCCTGTTTCATCAGGCCGCCTAATCCGGCTTTTCCGAACATGTTTTACTCCTATGGGTTTGAATAAATGGGTTTCACTCATGCCGTCTGAAAAACGCTATTGCCTTTCAGACGGCCTTGTATATCAGTATTTTAAGAATGTCCTGCCAACTCTAAAGAATCCGGCAGCCATTGCGCTTCAAAGGTTTGCAAGATTTTCTGCGCCGTTGTATCCGCTTCCAGCAAATCTTGCGCCTGCTGCCGCCCTTCTTCTTGAATACGTTTGCGGCGCATCACCGGCGTTTCCCAGCCTTTATCATCCTGCCAAGGCTCAGTTTGCAGCCTTAAATTACCAAGATGGTATGCCTCGCTCAACGTCTGGCAGATTTTGTCCAAGCGCTCTTTATTGGCAGTAGCTTTGGCCTCATCCGTCAACGACAGCATGATTAAACCTGCTTCCGCATCATAACTCGTCCATGCCGCATTTTGCGCTAACATCTGCGCCGCGCCTAATTTACGGGCAAAGCGTTCGATAATGCTGTGCCAATTCTCAGTTTTAAACTCAGGCAAAGGAGCGAACTGAAGCTCTTCTTCATCTCCCTCCTCTTCTTCAGACACAACCGGCTGTGGTACTTCCATCACATCAGCATGATGCGAATCTTCATATGTATATGCTTCATCAAAATACGGAGGCGGAATTTCCTCATCCATGTGCGGATATTCTTCCAGCTCAGGGGCCGTCTGAACTTTTGCAACAGGCAATGGCTCCGCAGCTTCTTGCTTCTGCGCCGCTTGAATTTGAGGCGGCTCAGCCGATACTTGGCTCGGCATGTCTTCCCAAGGCGGTACATCCGTCTGTTGTTGAGCAGACTGAATAGTTTCTTCAGACAGCCTTTCAACGATATCCTGTTTGCTCGGAACAACCCCTTTCTCAACCGCCGGTGCTGCTATCAGCTCAGATTTCGGCAGCTGAAAAGGCTTTTTTTCGGCCTCAGCTTTCTGATGGTCGGAATGCAAATCCGTGTGTTCAATCTGACTTTGTGTATCACAGCCCGAAGCAGCCAACGGCGCAAATGCAAGCATGCGCAAAAGCGTCATGACAAAACCGGCATATTCGTCCGGAGCCAGCGGCAAATCCTGTTTGCCATGAATAGCACATTGATAATAAAGCTGAATTTGCTCGCCACTCAAAGCCTGACTTAATCGCAGCAAGGTTTCACGTTCAGGGTCGTCATTTGCCAAGGCGGAAGGAATGGTTTGAATCAAAGCCAAACGTTGCAACAGCATGGCCAATTCTGCCAATGCGCTGTCAAAACCAATCGCTCTGGTGGACATTTCCTGAGCTTTTTCCAGCAAGGCCTCACCGTTTTGATTGATGATTCCTTCAAGCAATTCAAACAAGTATTGTTTATCGACCACTCCGATCATCTGGCGGACATCTTGTTCGGCAACCTTACCCGAACCCATGGCAATCGCCTGATCTAAAAGGCTCAACGCATCGCGCATCGAGCCGGCGGCGGCACGGCCTAAAAGTTGCAAAGCCTGTGGCTGATAAGGAACGTTTTCACGATCCAGGACATGCGCCAAATGCTCCGCAACCTGCTGCGTTGTCATGTTGCGCAAAACAAACTGCAGACAGCGGCTCAATACGGTAATGGGGACTTTGTGCGGATCGGTGGTCGCCAAAATAAATTTAACGTGTTCAGGAGGTTCTTCCAAAGTCTTCAGCATGGCATTGAATGCGCTTTTGGAAAGCATATGCACTTCGTCGATGATATAGACTTTGTATTTACCCGCAGTCGGCGCGTATTGTGCGTTTTCCAACACTTCGCGGATATTGTCGATACCGGTATTCGATGCCGCGTCGATTTCCAATAAATCCACATAACGGCCGCTGTCGATTTGCGTACAGCTTTCACACTGACCGCATGGTTCGCCATGCACGGCATTTTCGCAGTTCAAACTCTTGGCCAAAATCCTAGCAATCGTGGTTTTACCCACACCGCGCGTCCCTGTCAGCAGATAGGCATGGTGCAGACGGCCTTCGTCCAGCGCGTTGCGCAGGGCTTTGACGACGTGTTCCTGACCGACCAAATCGGCAAAGGTTTTCGGACGCCATTTTCGTGCAAGAACTTGATAAGCCATGTTGTTTCTCTACGGGAAATAAATCGGAAGGCCGTCTGAAAAGAATTATCCGCTCTTCAGACGGCCTCAGAAAATGGCATATATTCTAGCATTTTTTTGATTTTTATTAAGGATTTTCTATCAAACCGACAGCGACAGCATGTCATTGCAATGTTAGAATGCTACATAAATGATAAGTAATTTGAAGTTTGAAACATCATGTCCGAAATCATACTACGCAACCAATCAGCCACTATGCAAGTAAATACAATGGGCGGATATATTGATTCCCTGATTCTAAAAGGATGGGAAGTCTTATTTCCGAAAACCAGCGTTCAAGTAGGCGATGACACAAAATTACGCGGCGGCATGCACGTCTGCCTACCTCAATTCGGACCTGACAGCAAAAATCATCTGGCCCAACATGGTTTCGGCAGAACTTCAGACTGGGAAATCCGCCATCAAAATGAATCAGATATCGGCTTAAAATTAATCAGCACAGAAAAAGGCTATGAACACGTCGAATGGTTGCTCGATTACAGTCTGCCTAACGAAAATGAAGCCATCGCCATCCTAACTGTCTGCAATTACGGCGAATCACCCATCCGCACGTCTCCGGGATTCCACCCCTACTTTACCGCCGCAGGTACACAATTTGATTTCAACGGCGCGCCATACGATGCCGACTATATCTCCCATACCGAATTTGTTTCCTCCGACCAGGATGCACACGTTGCATTTAACGGCTTGAAACTGGATATCCGCACCCACAATCTGCCTGTGTATGCCCTTTGGAGCGATCGAAACGGCCAATATACTTGTGCCGAGCCAACCGCAGAAGGCAATGCGTTTTTATCCCCTGCCCGAGGAGGACAGTTTGTTTCAGGACACAGCAAAAAACGTTACGCCATGAAAATCAGACTGATGGCTTAACCCCCTTACAAATCCTCAATATTTAAAAACCACCCCGGAGGGTGGTTTTCTTATGGCTTACAGGCCATTGTTATTGATTGCATTCGCAATATCGCGTACCGCTGTTACATACATGCGACTGTGGTTGTATTGCCATACTGTGTAGAAGTTATTCAGGCCCAAATAGTATTCAAATACGCCCGGGCTGGTTTCCAAAGCATACAATACTGCCTTTTCATTATCGGCAACAGCAGCTTGAGGCACGACACCCAAAGCTTTGAAATCTGCGACAGTGCGCGTCAAGGCAGTTTTCTCATCGATAATCGCCTGCAAGTGCGGAGTAATCGTCAGACTGACCGGCACAACCATCTTACCGCTGGTCTGCCAGCCATGCTGTTTCATATAATTGGCGACAGAAGCCGCCACATCGCCGACATTATTCCAAATATCACGATGCCCGTCACCATCATAGTCCACCGCCCATTTACGGTAGCTGGAAGGCATAAATTGCGGCATGCCCATCGCGCCGGCATAGCTGCCTTTGAAGTCAAAGATATTTTCTTTTTCTTCTTTTGCCATCAGCAAAAGTTCGCTCAATTCGTTTTGGAAGAACTCGGCACGGCGTGGATAATCAAAGGCCAATGTACTCAAGGCATCGGCAACGCGGAAGCTACCCGTATTTTTGCCGTAATTGGTTTCGATACCGAGAATCGCCACAATCAATTCGGCAGGTACGCCGTATTTGCGTGCCACATCATCGATTACGGCACGGTTTGCCGCATAGAATTGTCTGCCGCCGTTAAATTTGGCTGCACCAGAGTTACCGGTGCGGAATTCATACCAAGGACGCGAAGTGCTTGGGCGGTACATAATGGTAATAATGTTGCCTTTATACACCACGCCATTAAAGAAATTGCGCAACTCTTCCGCACTGAAACGGCGGTTTTTTACTTCATATTGGATAAACTGCTGAACATTGACGTTCTCATTAAAACCGCTGCTGGCAACAGATTCAGCCGCTGCATCAAATACAGGGCGTTTTGCAGAAGAAACAGGCTCAACAGGTTTCGCTGTATCGACAGCAGGCTTTTGCGGGGTACTACATGAAGCTAGAGCCAAAGCAGCCAGACCCATCCCAAAGATTTTGATTTTATTCATAAATAATCTCTTTATTAAATACTATGATAAATCCGAATACGAAAGAATATTCGTCCAACACATCATCTCTCTATGCCAACTGCCATCTTTTTAATCAGCCAAAAAATATAGAAACTCGGTACCTATTTGCTTCGACTCAAGCACATAGACAAGGCCGTCTGAAATCCAAGGAAACCCTTGATTTTCAGACGGCCTTGAATGAATCAATTACTCAGCGGCTGCAACAACAGCAACGGTAATTTTAGCAACAGCGTCAGTGTGCAGAGCCACTTCAACTTCGTATTCGCCAACAGCTTTCAATGGGCCGTTAGGCAGACGTACGTTTGCTTTAGCAGCTTGGATACCGGCAGCAACAATTGCTTCAGCGATGTCAGCATTGGTAACAGAGCCGAACAGACGACCATCAACACCGGCTTTTTGAGCAACAGTAATGGTTTGGCCTTCCAGTTTTTCTTGACGTGCTTTAGCATCAGCCAAGATTTCAGCTTGTTTGGCTTCCAATTCAGCGCGGCGTGCTTCGAATTCTTTCATGTTGGCTTCGGTTGCACGTTTTGCTTTACCGGCAGGGATCAGGAAGTTGCGTGCGTAACCGTTTTTAACGGTTACGATGTCACCCAAGTTACCCAGACCGCCGATTTTTTCTAACAGAATAATTTGCATGATTTAAACTCCAAAATTATTTGTGTTGATCGGTGTAAGGCAACAGAGCCAGGAAACGGGCACGTTTCACAGCAGTAGCCAACTGACGTTGGTAGTGTGCTTTAGTACCAGTAATGCGGGCAGGGATGATTTTGCCGTTTTCAGAGATGAAGTCTTTCAACAAATCAACTTGTTTGTAATCAACTTCTTGGATTTTTTCAGCCGTAAAGCGGCAGAATTTTCTACGTTTGAATGATTGACGAGCCATTGTCGTTTAACCTTTATATTCTTTAATGTTCTGTATGCGTAGTACCGGCTTGGGGAAGCGTTGGCTGCGTTGCGCCAAAAATCCTTCCGACTCGATGACGGCATCTTGCCGATACTGCCATTCCTCAGCCTGCTTACCTAAAATCCGCGCAGGAATTTCAAATTTGACCAGACATTTCTGTCCGTTTTCTTCCTGCCAAGATTCATGTTGCAACACAACATCTAAAACAGGAATTCCTGCCGGCGTGTATCTCAAAGGCTGAACCTGTAAGATACGGGCGGTAAGCTTAATCAGATTGTTCAATCTTATTCGGCTGCTGCAACTTCTTCAGCTGCACCGTTCAGCAAATTTTTTGCTTTTTCGCCGCCCAACATTGGAGAAGCTTCAGTTACAGCGTGTTTTGTTTTGATGGTCAGGTGACGCAGTACGGCATCATTGAAGCGGAAAGCAGTTTCCAGCTCTTCAACCACTTCAGGAGTAGTTTCGATATTCATCAAAACATAATGTGCTTTGTGGATTTTGTTGATTGGGTAAGCCAATTGACGACGGCCCCAGTCTTCCAAACGGTGGATTTTACCGCTGGCTTCAGTAATCATGGTTTTGTAACGCTCAACCATAGCAGGCACTTGCTCGCTTTGATCAGGATGAACGATAAACACGATCTCGTAATGACGCATGTTATCTCCTTATGGATGATTAAAAACAGCCTTTCACCATGCGAAGTAAAAGGCAAGGCAAAGAGGCTGAATTTTATCCGCATTTCTTAAAAAATACAAGTCCGGATTCAAAATCCACTTTCTTTTCAATTAAAAAACAACAATAGGCCTTATGGTTATTTCCTAGCAAACCACTCAACTATCTGCCAAAAATCTGCTAAAATCTGCCCCATCCTAATAAATACAGCATCAGAAGGCACACAATCATGGCTCTTTTGCAGATTTCAGAACCCGGCATGTCCGCCGCCCCCCATCAACACCGCCTCGCCGTAGGCATTGATTTAGGCACAACCAACAGCTTGGTTGCCACAGTCCGCAGCGGCAGCGCAGTCTGCCTGCCTGATTCAGACGGCCGCGCCACCCTGCCTTCGGTTGTCCGTTATTTGGATGGCGAAGTTGAAGTCGGCAAAAACGCCCTTTCTGCCCAAAAAACCGATCCGCTAAATACAGTCAGCTCTGCCAAACGCCTGATCGGCCGCACCCTTACCGACCTCGCACAAGAGGCGCAATACCTGCCCTATCGATTTACACCCAATGAGCGCGTGGTCGAGTTAAACACCCGTCAAGGTGCAAAAACGCCTATCGAAGTATCGGCTGAAATCCTCAAAGCCCTTAAATCGCGTGCCGAAGAAACATTAGGCGGCGATTTGGTCGGTGCCGTCATTACCGTACCTGCCTATTTCGACGATGCCCAACGTCAAGCCACCAAAGATGCCGCACGCTTGGCAGGCTTGAATGTATTGCGCCTCCTCAACGAGCCGACCGCCGCCGCAATCGCCTACGGACTGGACAACGCTTCAGAAGGCACGTTTGTCGTTTACGACCTGGGCGGTGGTACATTCGACGTATCAGTATTGCAACTGACCAAAGGATTGTTTGAAGTTAAAGCCACCGGCGGCAACAGCGCATTGGGCGGCGATGACTTCGACCATCGTTTGTTCTGCTACCTGCTCGAACAAAACGACCTTTCCAAACTCAACGAACAAGACAGCCAACTTCTGCTTTCCCTTGTCCGTACCGCCAAAGAAAAACTGACCACTCAAACCGAAGCCGTCATCGAAACCACACTTTCAGACGGCCATAAAGTTCATACCGTCATTACCCGCCAAGAGTTTCACAATCTGACCCAAAATCTGGTACAAAAAACCATCGAGCCCGTCAAACAGGCTTTGAAAGACGCAGGCGTAACCAAGGCAGATGTCAAAGGCGTGATTATGGTTGGCGGCTCTACCCGCATGTTGCACGTTCAACAAGCAGTTGCCACATTCTTTGGCCAAACCCCGCTGAACAACCTCAATCCTGACGAAGTGGTTGCACTCGGTGCCGCCATACAAGCAAACGTCCTTGCCGGCAACAAAACCGACGGCGAATGGCTACTGCTTGACGTTACACCTTTATCGCTTGGTCTGGAAACCTACGGCGGTCTTGCCGAGAAAATCATTCCTCGCAACTCTACCATTCCTACCGCGCGTGCGCAGGACTTTACCACTTTCAAAGACGGTCAAACTGCCATGACGATACACGTCGTTCAAGGCGAGCGCGAACTCGTTTCCGACTGCCGCAGCCTTGCCAAATTTACCCTGCGCGGTATTCCGCCCATGGCAGCAGGCGCAGCGCGTATCCGCGTGACCTTCCAAGTTGATGCCGACGGTTTGCTGTCCGTTTCCGCACAAGAACAAAGCACCGGCGTACAGGCGCAAATCGAAGTCAAACCTTCCTACGGCTTGGACGACGGCACCATTACCCAAATGCTCAAAGACAGCATGAGCAACGCTGCCGAAGACATGGCCGCACGCGCACGCGCCGAAGCCGTAGTCGAAGCCGAAAGCCTGACCGACGCCGTCAACGCAGCCCTTGAGTTAGACAGAGATTTGTTGGAAGCCGAAGAATTGCAACAGATTCAACAAGACATCGCCAACTTGCAAGGCCGTCTGAAAGACGGCAAAGCCGAAGACATCCGTGCCGCCGTCACCAAGCTCAGCCACAGCACCGACAACTTCGCCGCCAAACGCATGAACCGCAACATCCAACGCGCATTGACAGGACAAAGCGTTGATAATATTTGACGGCAAATGGTTTCAGGCGGCCTTTGATAAAAAGGCCGTCTGAAAAGATATCTTCATACAGAAATAAAAATAAAGGACAACAATGGAAAAAGCAGGCATTGTCTACCTGATGAAAACCGTCATCAAAGGCGTATATAAAATTGGTATTACTGACGAAAATAATTTTGAAACTAGAATGCGCCATTTGGAAAACAACGGCTACGCAAACGTTGCCGGGTTAGAACGCATTCTAGCCATTAAAACCGACAACTATAAAGAAAAAGAAACCTTACTTCATGAAATTTTCGGCAAAAGCCAAATAGGAGAAACTGAGCTTTTTGCAATTGATGAAAATCTTGCGAAAAGGCTTTTTCTCTCATTAAGAGGCGAAATTGTATTTCCTAAAAATGAAATAGCAGAGTTAGGTTTTGAAAAAACCGTCGAAGAACATCATCAAGAAAAAATCTTTGAAGTAAACAGAAGTGCATTTATCGACTTTATCAAGGAAAAGCACCAACAAAATCCTTCCATATTAAGAAATCTCATCTCTTCAGAAAATGCATATAAACCCAAAAATTCCAAAGTCCGTTTATATAAAGACGAATACTTTGGGACAAGTGGTTCAAAGCTAACTACTGAAATTGAAGAAGGTCTTCACATTTATACTACCTACTCAAAAAAGGATTTGAAGATAGCTTACGAAGATTACTCAAAATTATTTGAATCACAATGAGACTCTGGCACCAAACCCTTATCCCCCTACTCCCCCGCGCCCAGCTTTTGGGGCAACACCGTGAATGCGCTGCTTTACGCGGAGCGGGCTGGGGCAGGCCGCATGCGACGGTTAATTACGTTTTTACCCATTCGCCTAACAAGCTCTATCTTTATCACACGCTGATTATGGAAGAAATGGAAAAACGCGGCTACAAACCCGACCCGTTGTGGAAAGACCCGCTGTACCGCGGCAAAGCCGTTGCCCCATACCATTCGCACGCGGCTGAAACAGCTACTTCGCCGATTTATGCCGAACATGATGATGCTTACTTGGACGAATGTCTGGAAAATTTAAAAAGTAAAGGCATCATGTTATAAACCTATTTTTCAGACGGCCTGAATATTGAATATCCAAGGCCATCTGAAACCACTTTAACCACAACCACTCTTAAACAACCGAGACAATAAAAATGCCAAAAATTACCGTACTCCCACACGCGACATTATGCCCTGAAGGCGCGGTTATCGAAGACGCGCCGGAAGGCCAAACCGTCCTTGACGTGCTGCTCGACCACGACATCGAAGTCGATCACGCCTGCGAAAAATCCTGCGCCTGCACCACTTGCCACGTCATCATCCGCAAAGGTTTTGACAGCTTAGAAGAGCCGACCGAATTGGAAGAAGACCTGCTCGACCAGGCATGGGGCTTGGAAGCCGATTCACGCTTGAGCTGTCAGGCAGTCGTTGCCGATGAAGATTTGGTCGTAGAAATTCCCAAATATACGATCAACCATGCACGTGAAGACCACTAGAACAAGGCTTAATGAAAAAGGCCGTCTGAAAACCATGAATTTGTGGTTTCAGACGGCCTTTTGGTTATGCAGCAAACTATTTGATATGAGGAAAAATAAAACGCATACGCGAAATCTGCATGGAAGCCACCTTCTGCGTAGCTGAATAATTTTCAATTTTTTCTTGCATTCTGATTTGATGCACATTGTCGTTATAACGGGGAGCCGTGTTTTGAGATTTGTTTACTGTCGGCAGTTCAGCCTCTGCCTTCAACGCTTCCTCCGCCTCAATGGCCGAAAGTGCAGCCTCATCCCTTACCAAACCGAAACGCTCGATAATGGCAGTGGCTTCATCTATATAATGAGATTTGTCCGTGCCATTTTCCAACACCGTATCTTCAAGCACGACCGACAAATGCTTGCCGCAATTTTCGATACGCTCTGCGATACGCGAATAAACCATCCAACGTTTCAACCTCAACGCGCCTGCATCGTCATTGGGTGAAGCGGCATCCAGTTTAATCAAACCATAATGCTTGCCGTAATACAGACGGAACACCAGCTGCTTCAAACCTTCTGTTTCGTCCAGCATCCGATAAAATTCGCGAACCAACAACAGCAAACGGTCAAATGCGCCTGCTTTAGACAGATACTCCGGATCATCGGAAGCAAGCGCGTAAATCAGTTTGGACAGCTTGGCGTTGAGTGCGTTATTCATCTTTTTTTCCTTTTATTTTTAAGCGATGGATTTTCTTAAGAGCCATTCCAAAAAATTTGGTTGCATAACAAAGTGTAAATTTTGTATGAAAACCAAATCATACAAAGCGGAATAGAAAGTATAAAACGGCAGATTGCCGTGAATTTTAAGTGTCTTGCCGTATTTTAACGCAACTATGCTATTTTGTTAAAAAATAGCGCCATCATTTATCTGCCCATCTTCCGTAAAACAATCTGGCAGTCCGACTTCTTCTTGATTAAAATAATTACTAATAGCCCAAACCCAATAAAGGAACACCTCATGAAATGGACAGATACCCAACGCATCGCCGAAGAACTCTACGACTTACACGGCGACAGCATCGATCCGAAAACCGTACGTTTTACCCAACTGCGTGATTTGATTATGGCTTTGCCTGAATTTGACGATAATCCGGCGCGTTGCGGCGAGCGTATTCTCGAAGCCGTGCAACAAGCGTGGATAGATGAAGCAGAATAATCTTTCCCCCCTTCCCTATCAAACAAGACCTCAGGCAGTTTTTCAGACGGCCTGAGGTCTTTATTAAATCTATTCATACAATTTCGGAAAATTTCGAAATTGACTCATACCAACCTCAAATTTATTATGCAACCTGACAACAAATAAAAGATATGCAGAAGGTGCATAACCATGAATCACGCTCGAGAAATCGCCGCTTTAAACAACAGCCTTTCTGATTTGAAAGGCGACATCAATGTTTCGTTCGAATTTTTCCCGCCGAAAAACGAACAAATGGAAACCATGCTGTGGGATTCCATCCATCGCCTGCAAACCTTGCATCCGAAATTCGTTTCCGTAACCTATGGTGCAAACTCCGGCGAACGCGACCGCACACACAGCATCGTCAAACGCATCAAACAAGAAACCGGCCTTGACGCCGCCCCCCACCTGACCGGTATCGACGCCAGCCCTGACGAGTTGCGCCAAATCGCCAAAGATTATTGGGACAGCGGTATCCGCCGCATTGTCGCCCTGCGTGGCGACGAGCCGCCCGGCTACGAGAAAAAACCTTTCTATGCCGAAGATTTGGTCAAACTGTTGCGCTCCGTTGCCGACTTTGACATTTCCGTAGCGGCCTATCCAGAGGTGCACCCGGAAGCCAAATCCGCACAAGCCGACTTGATCAATCTGAAACGCAAAATCGATGCGGGTGCAAACCACGTTATTACCCAATTCTTCTTCGACGTGGAAAGCTATCTGCGCTTCCGCGACCGTTGCGTGATGATGGGCATTGACGTTGAAATCGTTCCCGGCATCCTGCCTGTAACCAATTTCAAACAATTGACCAAAATGGCCCAAGTGACCAACGTCAAAATCCCAAGCTGGCTGTCTAAAATGTACGAAGGTTTGGATGACGACCAAGGCACGCGCAACCTTGTTGCCGCCAGCATCGCCATCGACATGGTCAAAGTCCTCTCGCGCGAAGGTGTCAAAGACTTCCACTTCTACACCCTCAACCGCAGCGAACTGACTTACGCCATCTGCCATATTTTGGGTGTGCGCCCCCGTTAATAAAACAGACGGCCTCCCCATTCTGATTTACAATATCGAACATTCAGGCCATACCGGCCTGATTCAAAATTCCAACTAGGAGAGTTAACATGACAACATTGCATTTTTCAGGCTTCCCGCGCGTCGGTGCCTTCCGCGAATTGAAATTCGCACAAGAAAAATACTGGCGCAAAGAAATCAGCGAGCAAGAATTGCTGGCTGTTGCTAAAGACTTGCGCGAGAAAAACTGGAAACACCAAGCTGCTGCCAACGCTGATTACGTTGCTGTAGGCGATTTCACTTTCTACGACCACATCCTCGACCTGCAAGTTGCCACCGGTGCCATCCCTGCCCGTTTCGGATTCGACAGCCAAAACCTGTCTTTGGAACAATTCTTCCAACTGGCCCGTGGTAACAAAGACCAATTCGCTATCGAAATGACCAAATGGTTCGACACCAACTACCACTACTTGGTGCCTGAATTCCACGCCGATACCGAATTTAAAGCCAACGCCAAACACTACGTTCAACAACTGCAAGAAGCCCAAGCTTTGGGCCTGAAAGCCAAACCGACCGTTGTTGGTCCGTTGACTTTCCTGTGGGTTGGTAAAGAAAAAGGCGCTGTCGAATTCGACCGTCTGAGCCTGCTGCCTAAACTGTTGCCTGTTTACGTTGAAATCCTGACTGCCTTGGTTGAAGCCGGTGCCGAGTGGATTCAAATCGACGAACCTGCTTTGACTGTCGACCTGCCTAAAGAATGGGTAGAAGCATACAAAGACGTTTACGCTACTTTGAGCAAAGTAAGCGCCAAAATCCTGTTGAGCACTTACTTCGGTTCTGTTGCCGAGCACGCTGCTTTGCTGAAATCCCTGCCTGTTGACGGCCTGCACATCGACTTGGTACGCGCTCCTGAACAGCTGGACGCATTTGCCGACTACGACAAAGTTCTGTCTGCCGGCGTTATCGACGGCCGCAATATTTGGCGCGCCAACCTGAACAAAGTTTTGGAAACTGTTGAGCCTCTGCAAGCCAAACTGGGCGACCGTTTGTGGATCTCCAGCTCTTGCTCTCTGCTGCATACTCCATTTGACTTGTCAGTTGAAGAAAAACTGAAAGCCAACAAACCTGACCTGTACTCTTGGTTGGCATTCACCCTGCAAAAAACCCAAGAATTGCGCGTTCTAAAAGCCGCATTGAACGAAGGTCGTGATTCTGTTGCCGAAGAACTGGCCGCCAGCCAAGCTGCTGCCGACTCACGCGCCAACAGCAGCGAAATCCACCGTGCAGACGTTGCCAAACGCCTGGCCGATTTGCCTGCCAACGCAGACCAACGCAAATCTCCATTTGCCGACCGTATCAAAGCGCAACAAGCATGGTTGAACCTGCCTCTGCTGCCGACTACCAACATCGGTTCTTTCCCGCAAACTACCGAAATCCGCCAAGCACGTGCAGCCTTCAAAAAAGGCGAACTGTCTGCCGCCGATTACGAAGCCGCGATGAAAAAAGAAATCGCCTTGGTGGTTGAAGAGCAAGAAAAACTGGACTTAGACGTACTTGTACACGGCGAAGCCGAGCGTAACGACATGGTTGAATACTTCGGCGAACTGTTGAGCGGTTTTGCATTCACCCAATACGGCTGGGTACAAAGCTACGGCTCACGTTGCGTTAAACCACCTATCATCTTCGGTGACGTCAGCCGTCCTGAAGCCATGACTGTCGCTTGGTCTACTTACGCACAAAGCCTGACCAAACGCCCGATGAAAGGTATGTTGACCGGCCCTGTAACCATTCTGCAATGGTCTTTCGTCCGCAACGATATTCCTCGCGCTACCGTGTGCAAACAAATCGCACTGGCTTTGAACGACGAAGTATTGGATCTGGAAAAAGCCGGCATCAAAGTCATCCAAATTGACGAACCTGCCATCCGCGAAGGTCTGCCTTTGAAACGTGCCGATTGGGACGCCTACCTGAACTGGGCCGGTGAATCTTTCCGCCTGTCCTCTACCGGTTGCGAAGACAGCACCCAAATCCACACTCATATGTGCTACTCTGAATTCAACGACATCCTGCCTGCTATCGCCGCTATGGACGCTGACGTCATCACCATCGAAACTTCACGTTCCGACATGGAGCTCTTGACTGCATTCGGCGAATTCAAATACCCGAACGACATCGGTCCAGGTGTTTACGACATCCACAGCCCTCGCGTACCGACTGAAGCTGAAGTTGAGCACCTGTTGCGCAAAGCCATCGAGGTTGTACCGGTTGAACGCCTGTGGGTTAACCCAGACTGCGGCCTGAAAACACGTGGCTGGAAAGAAACTCTGGAACAACTCCAAGTAATGATGAACGTAACCCACAAACTGCGTGCCGAACTGGCTAAATAATGTGAGTTAGATTAAAAGGCCGTCTGAAAATTTTCAGACGGCCTTTTTTTATTTATCGATATTTACGGCTTCAACAACTTACAAAATCCCTGTCGTTGTATGATGTTCTTCTACTCCTGATGTATACACGTTCTTAGTATGGTGATACACAGTCTCTTTAGTCGTTTCAACAATATGGTTGGCTTCTGACAAGATATCGCTCAATGCAACTTTACTGCCGGTCGTATTCACCTTTTTCAGTGCTGCGCCATTATGGCTATTGCCTTCAGAATACGTTTTGATGTCGTTTTCAAAGCGTAGCCATGAATCATACAGTTCGCCTTTAATGTCCGTCATGATTTTATTATTGGCTACATTTAAAGATGCCTTGCCCTTAGGGTTGGTACTGTGTACGTCTACCAAAGCATCATTCAGGGCACCACCAAGTTTCAATGTGTTATTGGTGATGTTGTACTCTTTGGCATTGCTTTTCAAATAAGCAAATTCAACATAGCCGTCAGATTTTTCACGCACGGAAATTTTGTTGTTGTGAATTGTCACCGCACCATGCATCGCGACATTGCCATGGTGTTCTTCCACATAAACCGGTACTGCGCCTTTCATGATCTTACCGATATCGGAATCGTTGCCGCTGATGGTAATGGTACCGCTGCCAATGCCGTTTTTAGATAAAACGCGGTCGTAGGTATCGTTGATGACGGCAATTAGATATTTGGTGGATTCACCGCTGATCTTGTTGTTTGCCATATTGAGCGTGTAATCCATTTTGCTTTCATGGTTACGGAACTCAATCGCGTAGGTCTGAATATTGTTTTGATAAACCGTCAGATTTTTAATGACATTATTGCTGATATCGAAATAGCCTTTATCAGCCGAGTGCAAATCTTTGTATTGGGTATTGGTTTGCACCTGAATCCCTGAATACATGTGGTAGTACTTGCTCAAGTCATCATCAACATTCAAACGGAAGCTCGGGTCTTGGATAATGGTATTGCCGGTAATTTTGACTTTATCCATAGAAAACTGGCGGTTGTAGGCAACAATACCATACAGCCTATCACCCGTTAACACATTGTCTTCAATGACAATGCCTGTACCATCATGCACATCCAAGCCTTTGCGGTAGTTGTGGTCGGTCGTGTTTTTACGGTATGTGATGCCGTAATTGTAGCTGCCCGCAGCAACAGCCATACCGTAGCCGGTACCGCCGTCTGCTTCGTGGCCGTTCCAATCCAAACGGTTTCCCTCGCCGATAAAGTTTTGTTGGAAACCGATCAGCGCACCGGCAACGCGGTTATGGTGCAGATACGAATCGACAATACGGTTGTTTTCACCCAAAGGCAGCGCTTCATATTTTTCATCAATTTCACCGTTTTGTACGCGTGCTTTAAAAGTCAGCTTTTGACCTTTTTCCGTTTCCAAAGAAGCGGTCGACGTAAACATCACACCAGCACGATTGGCACCGGAAACCTCTACTTTACTGATTAAAGTATTGTCCGCATCGTTTACCAAAATGCCGTTTACCTTGCCAAAATAGCTTAAGCCTTTGCGGTAAAAATCAGGGTTGGTATATTGAACCGACAAGTCGGCAATGGTTTTATTGTTTTGTCCATCAACCAAAATACCGGCAAATTGACGAATATCGTCATGGTTGGTATCCGGATTGAACACACCTGTCTGCGCTTTATCAAACGTTACCTTGGTTTTACCCATCCCCGATCCAAACAAACCGCGCGCACCGGAAACAGTTTTATCCATCACAATCTGGTTGGAAATATAGTAAGTCCCATCCAAGAAGACCATAGCTTTTTCTTTATGAGCTGCCTCTAAAGCCGCTTTAAATGCCTGAAGGCTGTCTTTTTTACCCTGCGCATCGGCACCAAAATCATTCACACGAACATAATTACCATACTCTTTAGATTGATACACGCGGTATTTTCCAGAGACACCTGCCCTGTTTTCGGTATGATCGTCAATTTTGTTTTCTTTGACTGAACTGAGGTGGCTATCGTGACTCATGGCTGTTTTTTTGCCGGAAGAAACGCTCACGACTTTGTTATGGCCGTCTGAATCGTTCAAAATCTTTTTATGCACAATTTCGACTGTTTTTTTTCCTTCGGCAATTCTGTCTTCTGCCTCTTTTTCTTTGCGGGCAGCGTCTTGTTTGGCTTTACGCTCTGCAATCGCTTTTTCGACTGCTGCTTTATGCGCTTCTTTTGCATGCTCGACGGCGTTTGCTTTGGCTGTGGCGGCTTCGGCTATTTTTTTTGCTTTAGCCTCTTCGTATTTTTTTTGCTTTTCAGCCAAAATTTTTTCCATCGATTGATTAACCGGTTTGTTTACCGGCTCTTTTGAAACAACCTGTTTGTCCGTTACTTTAGACGCAATGGTATTTTTACCAGAAACGCTACTTGCAGAAGCAACACTGGCCCGTACGACACGCATTTTTGTTACAACGCCGTCTGAAGATGATGAGGTACTGTTCAATCTTGCCGCCTCAGCCACATGAACCGCATCTCTCGTTACAGTATTTTTACCGCTTAATTGCTTGGGTTCAGGAAAAACAGACGGACTTCCCCCAAAATTTTGGGTGTGTATCCATTCTTTTAGAGGAGAAGATGATTCGGAAGTGGTTTCAGGAGTTGAGGAGCCTTGACGGATATGGGTACGGCCAAGAGGGGCAAGTTTATGTGACATAATCAGCGTATTTCCTTGTATCAAATATCGTCCTTTCCCACCGCACAAGCGTGCAACAAAAAAGTTCGATGAATAAAGAGGTAAGACGGATTCTGTCGTAACAGCAATTGCCTGTATAAAGGCCAAACTGAAGCTGGCCACTTTGAGAAAATCGGCAGCGTTTCCCCTTCTGCCGATTTTCTGATTGAAAACGGTAATGGTGTTTGGACAGAACCCTTGGATGGCTTTTATAGGCAATCTGCCCGCGTACCATATATCCGGTTATTTTTGACGGAAAATGTATCAGAGTCCCTTTTTAATTGATTAGTTCATCCAAAGTTAAGTTATTTTTGATTTTTATAGCAAAATAAAAATGGTTTTATCTTGCATTGTTTTCTTTTTTGGCGTGACAGAGTTAATCCCGCGAAGCCAAAAAGGAGGGGAATTCTAACACAATATGTTTTTAGCATTCCCCATTTAACTAAATTTACAAAATATACAAAATAAATATCTATAAATGTTTTTAACTTCATCGAAAAATCAATAAAATTCGATATTTTCAATGTGTATTTTTACAACATAATTGCGCATTATATACCGATTATCTTAAAATGCTACCGTTTGTTTGTAAAATTTAGCATTTTATTATTTGTCTTCCCTCTCTAAAAACCAATAAAAAAGGCCGTCTGAAAAAATATTTCAGACGGCCTTTTTTATTGAATGCGTTCTATTTAACAAACTTCGACCAACCAGCCATGTTTGTCTTCTGCCAAACCGTATTGAATGTCGGTAATCGCCTTACGGATTGTATAACCGCGCTCTTGGCTCTTCACTTCAATTTCTTTACCATCAATCACGAAAGAAGTTACCGGAGAAATAACCGCAGCCGTACCGGTCAGAATCGCTTCCGCACCATTCTCAATCGCGGCTTTCAGCTCGTCGACAGTAAAGTTGCGCTCGGTAACGGTGTAGCCCAAATCTTTGGCAACAGTCAGTACAGAATCGCGGGTAACGCCGTGCAGGAATTCGTCTGTCAACGGTTTGGTAATGATTTCATCGCCGTTAATCAGGATAAAGTTAGACGCGCCGGTTTCCTGAACGTCGCCATTCGGGCAGAACAACACTTGGTTTGCACCGTGCTCTGCTTTGGCTTTCAACACCCAAGGCATGGCTGAAGCATAGTTGCCGCCGCATTTCACACGGCCCATATGTGGAGCGCAACGGATATGTTCGGTTTCCACCAAGATTTTAACGGGCGAACCGGCTTTGAAATAGTCGCCGACAGGAGAAGCCAAAATGTACAGCAAGGCTGTTTCGGAAGGAGAACCAGCTTTGCCGATCACAGGATCGGTACCGATCAAAGTCGGACGCAGGTACAACGCGGCTGGCGCATCAGGAATTTCTTCGGCAGAGCGTTTGACCAATTCAATCAAAGCATCCAAATAAGCCTCAGTCTCAGGGCGCGGCAGGTGCAGAATATCCGCACTTTGCTGCATACGCGCGATGTTGGCGGTCGGGCGGAACATCACGATTTTGCCGTTTGCCTGACGGAATGCCTTCAAGCCCTCAAAACATTCGCTGCCGTAATGCAAAGCATGCGCGCCTGGGGCGATTGTCAGGTCTGTGGAAGATTGCCACTCTACCGGCTGCCATTTACCTTCACGATAAGCGATAACGGGCATTTCAGCGTGAAAAACGCTGCCGAATACGGCTGGAACTGGTCTGCTCATGATGATTGCCTTTCTTATTCTGATTTGTAAGATAATAATTAAAGACTGAACAATACGCCTTTCAATATGGGTTTGACAAGTACCCGTCAGCATTAAAGATTCCGTCCCCCTGCCGTCTGAAACATGCCGTCCTATCCGAAATCCGGCAAATCGTTTAAACTGATACCATTTTTCAGACGGCCTGCCCCAACCGCAGCCAACCCGGAGTAACCCATGAAACTCATCTCTACCATCATCAAAATCCTGATTCTTCTTGTTTTCCTCCTGCTGGCCATCACCAATACCCACACCGTATCCTTCTTCTACCTGCCCGGCCAAAACGTCAATCTGCCGCTGATTGTCGTGCTTTTCGGCGCCTTTATTATCGGCATCGTGTTCGGTATGTTTGCCCTCTTCGGCCGTCTGCTGACCCTGCGCAGCGAAAACAACCGCCTGCGTGCCGAAGTGAAAAAATACGCCCACCTTTCCGAAAAAGACCTGACCCCGGTCAAAACCGAAACACCGGCAACGACTTCCGAAACCACTCCCAAAGCGTAACGCCACCAATCAATAAAGGAATACCATGGACAACGAATTGTGGGTCATCTTACTGCCCATCGTCCTCCTCCCCGTTTTCTTCGCTATGGGCTGGTTTGCCGCGCGCGTCGATATGAAGACCGTCCTGAAACAGGCCAAAAGCATACCGGCAGGGTTTTACAAAAGCCTTGATGCCCTTGTTGACCGCAACAGCGGCCGTGCCGCGCGAGAATTGGCGGAAGTAATCGACCAGCAGCCGCAGTCATACGACTTAAACCTGACCCTAGGCAAGCTCTACCGCCAACGCGGCGAAAACGACAAAGCCATCAATATGCACCGCGCCCTGCTCGATTCGCCCGACACAGTCAACGAAAAACGCGCGCGCGTGCTTTTTGAATTGGCGCAAAACTACCAAAGCGCAGGCTTGGTTGACCGTGCCGAACAAATCTTCCTCGGCTTGCAGGAAGGCGATATGGCACGCGAAGCCCGCCAACACCTTTTGAGCATCTACCAACAAGACCGCGACTGGGAAAAAGCCATCGAAATGGCGCAGCTCTTGAGCCATGACGAACAGACCTACCAGTTTGAAATCGCCCAGTTCTATTGCGAAATCGCCCAAGCCGCGCTGTTCAAATCCAACTTCGACGCCGCCCGCTACAACATCGGCAAAGCACTCGAAGCCAACAAAAAATGTACGCGCGCCAACATCATCCTCGGCGACATCGAATACCGTCAGGGTAACTTCCCTGCCGCAGTGGAAGCGTATTCCGCCATCGAGCAGCAAAACCACGCCTATTTGAGCATGGTGGGCGAGAAACTCTATGAAGCCTATGCTGCGCAAGGCAAACAGGAAGAAGGCCTCAACCGCCTCATCGGCTATATGCAAACCTTTCCCGATCTTGACCTGATCAACGTCATCTACGAAAAGGCTCTGCTGCTCAAAGGCGAAACCGAAGCGGCGCAAATCGCTGTCGAACTCGTCCGCCAAAAACCCGACCTCAACGGCGTGTACCGCCTGCTTGGCTTGAAACTCAGCAGTATGAATCCGGAATGGAAAGCCGATACCGATATGATTCGTTCCATTATCGGCCGCCAGCTGCAAAAAAGCGTCATGTACCGCTGCCGCAACTGCCACTTCAAATCCCAAGTCTTCTTCTGGCACTGCCCTGCCTGCAACAAATGGCAAACCTTTACGCCGAATAAAATCGAGATTTAATAAAGCGTTAAGCATCAAAAAAGGCCGTCTGAAATCTTTTCAGACGGCCTTTTTATTACAAAGCAAAGAAAGGAAGCAAGAATCGTTCCAACAAGAAAAAAATAAAGTTGAATCATACTTAATTATTCGGAAAAAATATGAGAAAGAGTATAATAGTTGGATATAAGAGAAGTTTTAGGAGCAAATATGAAAATTCACTTTGAAAAAGGACTTCAGTTAGAAAATGCCCAACTCATTTGTCAGTGGTCTAATGCTTTGGGAGAAAGTTTTCAGAAGCAATGGATGGGGCCAAAGATTTCTTATCCCTTGATTGCCCAATCCTTGCAAAAGATGGAAGGGATTTTTTCCATTTTTGTTGGAGAAGAGTTTGTAGGCATCATCCAGAAAATCAAACTAGAAGATAAAAATCTTCATATTGGAAGATTTCTCATAGCTCCACAGAAGCAGGGAAAAGGATTAGGTAGAAAAGCTTTTCAATACTTTCTTCAAGAAATGTTTGAAAATGAAGAAATAGAAAGTATTTCCCTAACGGTTTTTGAGTCAAATCAAATAGCTAGAGACCTCTACCAAAAAGAGGGATTTGAAATTGTTCAAACCATTGAAGTTCCAGAACGTAAATACATAATGAGAAAATCTAGGTAAGAACTAAATTACACTAGAAATTGTCCCCTTTATCAAAGTGGCTCAAAATATAGTCTTACACACCAACAATATCTACTCAACAACGCTGCTCTGCCCATGCCAAGGCCGCTACAACCTGAGCCTCAATATCGGCATTAAACTCGCCGGCACGGTACGCGTCGCGCAATTCCGTGCGACGGGTTTCATCTGCCGCAATTTGATTCAACACCACTTGCGGAAACTCGTTAAACACAGGCCCTTCCTCTTCATGACCCATCAAAAACAGCGCAGGAATTTTTTGATTGGCGCGGACGATTTCCTGTTGGCGCGGATTCTCAAAACGGCTGCTGTCGCCAAAATCGTTTCGGGCAATATAGTTGACGCGGATATTGGGATTCAACTCCGTCATTTTTTGAATAAACGGCACAAACACGCGGCAATCAGGGCAATATGGCGCAGCGGCAAGCAGCCAGTTTTGCAGACGGCTGATCTTTTTGACCGCCGCTACCGTTTGCGCCGACAGCTCGGTTGCCTGATAGAGTTGCTGCTGTTTCAATTTGTCTTCTTCGGTATCAAAATCCAAATATTCTGCATAAGTGGCCATGCTTTACTCCTGTTCTGTTGTATCGGTTTTCCCTGCCACGCCGGTCAAAAGCGGCACAAGCAGATTGACGACGAGGTTTTCAAATAGCGGCTCATCAAGAGGCGATTCATCCGAATGGCCAAACACCAGCTTCACTTCGGTATATTCTTTCTGCCCTTTGCTCATTTTGTTGCCGTTAAAAACCTCATGGGCTTTTCTCAAGGCAGCATCCCAATCCTCTTTCTTGTTGTACTCCTCCGCTGCGGCAAGGCTGGTTTTGGCAAAAAACGGTAAGGGGGTATTTTGTCCGATTCGGAAATATACCAACCATTCTTTCAAAAGTTCTTTTGCTGTTTGTTGCTCGATGGCGGCATAGGTTTCGGTCTGCCCCAAGCTGACAATATGGGTTTGTCGGTTTGCAACGGATTTAGGGGCGACGGCACAAAAAATCAAATGCTCTAATAAACGGGCAATGCGGTTGGGTGCATTGTCTTTTTGATTTAGGAACACAATACGGCCGCATTCGTAAAGATTGCCGATGGTGCCTTGTAAAATCAAGTCGTCAAAGTGTTCTTCATAAGGTTCAGACGGCCTTTTGTTACTGCGTATCAACTCGGTATCCACGTTTTTCGCAGATATCTGATACTGCTTCTGCCACAAACCGCCCAATTCGCCTACCGGCATCAGGCTTTCGGCATTCAGCCGAATGGCCGTATCTTCAAAATCTTCCCCTTTGCGCCGCGCATCCAAATAGGCATCAGCAATCCGACCTTCATGTTGCGGTTCAAACGGTTCGGCAGACTCCCATGCACCGTCCAGATACGGCTGACCCCAGCTTAAATTTTTCTTCAGCCAAACTTTGACAGGGTTGCGCCAAAAACTGATGAGCTCGCCTTGATAAATGGTTTTGCCCGGCTCTTCCTGACTTAAAGCCTCAATGAAAAACGGCTGCGCTTCCGCTTGCGGTTGGTTCAACGCATCGGCGTAATCTTGGCGCGTACTGAAGAGGCCGTCTGAAAGCGCGTCCTTTTGGAAATAACGGCGTGAGAACGCCTGCAAAGGATGATGTTTCACCCATTTCTCCGACAACTCGCGCCCGCTTTTCCCTGTCATGGCGGCAATGGTATCCAGCAGCTCGCTGATTAACGAAGACGGCGCGAACTCGGCATCATTGCGTATATCGCGGCCGATATAAGACAAATACAGCATTTCACGTGCGCTGATTAAGGCTTCAAGGAAAAGATAACGGTCGTCGTCGCGGCGGGCGCGGTCGCCTTTTTTCGGATGTTTGGCAATCAGGTCGAACACTGCCGCTTTGGTATTGCGCGGAAAATCGCCGTCATTCAGACCCAACAGGCAAACCATTTTAAACGGCAGGCTGCGCATCGGCACCATACTGCAAAAAGTAATGCCACCGCTCAAAAATCCGGTTTGGCTTTCGCTGTCCAAAAAGCGGCGGATATGGCGGATAACGGTTTTACACGGCAACAATCCGTCAAATTCGGCCAACTGCGCCTCTTCCTGCCATTTCGCCAAAGATTGCTCAAACTGTTGCTTGGCGTATTGGTCGTCCGTATCCGGAGTAAACAGTTTCTCCAGCAAATCGCGGCAACGCTGCACCCAGCTTTCCACATTGGCAGGCTCTTGCCATTGCGCCGCCATATCGGCCAAAGTACGGATAAATTCGGCGAAACCGCTGAACACGTCCAGCTGATTGACATTGCTATGCCACGCGCTCACACCCTGCCACATACCGTTGCCGCCTTCAGGCAGCATCCAGCCCAAGGCCAAACGCTCTACCGCCTGCTGCCAAGTAAAGAGGTTGTCTTTGCCCTCGCGCATGGTTTGGTCCAAACCCCAATGCACATTTAATCCGGCAACAGCCTCATGCAGCAGCGGCAAATCTTCCTCGCTCAAACCGAAGCGTTGCAACACCAACCGGCTTTCCAGCAAAGGCAAAACCTTGTCCACTTCAAACCGGCTTTCCAGCAAGTCCAAAGTTTGCGCCAAAGCATACAGCAAGGGCTGACGGCGGCTGAGTTTCACATCCGAAATCGAATACGGCAAAGCCTGACTGCCTGCATGCTCCTGTCCAAAAACGGCTTCGATAAACGGGCTGTACGGCTCGATGTTTGGCGTCAAAACAGCAATATCGTGCGGCTGCCAGTCGGGATTTTTTTGCAACACCAGCGACAGCTCTTCTTTCAAAATCTGCAATTCGCGCAAAGGGCTGTGTGCTGCGACGATTTTGACGGAGCCGTCATTCAACAATTTGTCCGGCTCGATACTCACTGGATTGCCGTCCGCATCGTGGACTTGAACCAAACCTACTTCACCTTCTTCCTGTTGATACAAGCGTTCAGACGGCATGATTAAGTTTTGGATATCGTTTTGCAGGCAATGCAATAAGGTATCGTCTTTTCCTTCTTCATAAACCTGAATATCCTGCTCGGTTTCCACTTCCGACAGAAAATCAAAGAAATCGCGCCCCTGCTTGCCCAAAGAAGCCAACAGCGGATGCCCTGCCTGCGACAAATCCGCCTCATCGACCCTTTTCAAAATCTGCGCCTCATCGATGACCTCGCCCCAATATTGGCTGCTCGGGTTAAGCGCAAACACAAACACATCGCAATACTTGGAAATTTGGTGCAGCAGTTGTAAATACATCGGCGCCATTGTCGAGATGCCGAATACGAACAACCTTTGCGGCAAGACCGATTTATCCAACTGCGCCAACAGCTTTTCCCACAAGGCCACGCGGTGCGGCGCCGATTGGCTGCCATCGTCCAAATAGCGCCACAGCCGCGCCTGCCAATCCTCATCATCACCCAAACCCAGCAGCTTCCCGGCCTGCCACGCATCAATCCAATCCGGGCGGTACACCAAATATTGGTCGAAAATATCCGCCATCTGTCCGGCAAGCTGATAATCCGCCGATGCCGAACTATGCAAATAACTTTCCAGCTTCAAGCGCACGTTTTCGTATTCCGGGGCCGTCTGAAACGCTTCGCTGCGGAACAAATCCAGCAAACGCCAACGCATGACTTCAGGCAAAAACGGACTGAGCGGCGGCACATCGGGAACCAATTTACGCATCAGCTGCCATGCCAAACCGGCAGGCAGGCTGAACTTCAAATTCGCCGCCACGCCGAGTTTGCGCGCAAAAAACACATTCAGATACCGCCGCATCCCCTGGCTCTGCACCACCACTTCTTCCTGCGCCAATACCGCACCCAAAGGCAAGGCCTGATGAATATGCGCGCACATTTCGGCAAGCGCTTCCAAACGGTCGGACTGATAAAGATAAAACATAGCAGACAATCTAAAAAACAATTGCCCACATTATAATGCCATTAGGACAAATGCTTCAGCAGAAGCGGCAAACAAAAACACAGGCCGTCTGAAACACATCGCTTCAGACGGCCTAAAACAAAACAAACCCATCGGCAGCCAATTATTAATTATTTATCGACCCCTGTACAAACCGGCTTCTCCTATCCTATAATTTCCCACATTCGGAATGTAGCGCAGCCCGGTAGCGCACTTCGTTCGGGACGAAGGGGTCGGAGGTTCGAATCCTCTCATTCCGACCAAATACAAAACCTGCTTGAGTCCAAGCAGGTTTTTTACATTCGGCAAGCCTATACTTCCGGCGGAGGGAAAGGCGCACCTTCGGGATGTTTGTAGCGGTTGTACATAAACAAATATTGTTCCGGAAAACGGCGTATCCAATATTCGGTATTTTCATTGATCACGCGCGCGTCGTTCTCCTTATCGCCGTTCAATTCGCCGCGCAAAGGCTCGATGTGCAGGACAAAGCCTTTGCCGTCGGGCAAACGCTCGCCGCAGAAAAACAAAGCCTTTACGCCTTTGACTTGCGCCAGCTTGCCCGCCAACGTCATGGTATAGGCAGGTTTGCCGAAAAAATCCACCCACACGCCGTCGCCCCCTTCTTCCGGAGACGGTACATGGTCCGGCAACACAATGGTCGCTTCGCCGCCGCGCAGAGCCTTGATGATTTGTTTGACGCCCTGAATACTGGTCGGTGCAGTCTTGCCTTTACCGCGCACGCGCCCTGCCTGCATCACTGCATCAAAAGCCTTGATTTTCGGCGGTTTGTACATCGCCGTCAGCGGAAACGGCAGTTGCTGGCTGATGTAGCGGCCCGCCAAATCATAGCTGCCGATGTGCGGCGTGATAAACAGCAAACCTTCGCCCGCACTCAAGGCCGTCTGAACATGTTCCCAACCGTTGACGCTGACAAACAGGTTTTCAATTTCCTCAGGCCGTCTGAAAAACGCCACCGGCAATTCCAAGCCGCCTTTTGCCGTTTCACGGAAAACTTTTTTCACCGCCTCGTCCGTCGGGTTCAATCCGGCAAGTTTCATGTTCTCGAATACCCTTCGACGATCTTTCGACAACACGCGGAAACCCAAACCACCGAGCAGGTTGCCTAATTTGTGCAACCAAACCAAAGGCAGCGCGGCCAAAAATTTAAAAACAAAGGTAACAAGCGTTTGCATAAGGTTTTACCAAAATGAAGTGAGCAGATTGTAAACGAAACAGGCCGTCTGGGTGATTTTGATTTTATCAAAATCACTGGAAATTATGACTCAGATTGATGATATATATAAAGCTTAACCAAAAAAAAGAAGCCCGAAGGCTTCTTTGGTGGTTAATGTGAAAAAACAAGAGTTTGTTTGTCTCCTTTTTTTCTGAAAGATGCATCATACTGTATTGATTCATCATCAATACGGCTGATTACTACGTCAGAATCTGTTTCTTGATCATAAAAACAAACATTGCTTCCACAATACGTTCCTATGAAAAAAGCAAAACTTCTTTCACCTTGTGGTGAAAAAATCGTTCTTTCTATTCTAGGACCTGTTGATGTAAAAGTAAGTTTTAAATATGACTTCCAACCGTTACCTGCAAATTCATAAGGTATAGACGAGGCTGGTATTCCAGTCTTGTTTTCAACCTTAATTGTTTTCTTAGGCACAATAACCATAAAAAAAGCAGCAATTACTATCATTAATGATATAAAAGATGCGAACCTATTAGAAGGTCTCGAATCTTTTTTCAGCTCTTTTTTAGAGTTGTGTTCATTTTTTTTAATGTACATATTGTCCATAGGAATTTCCTTTCAAATAAAAAATACTGCGAAAACGCAAGGCATTTAATATAAGAAAGGAAATTCTATTTAAGTAAAAATAAATACAAGGGCCATAAAAGCAATACCGCAGAGCCACATTACAATTTCAAAAGGATCCTTTTGAAGAATTACATAATTACCATCATTATGATTACGGTATTGTCTATTCTGCTGACGTTTATTAGATGATGGTCTATCCACATATTTATAAGCATGAGGATTTCGTCTTTTTTGTCTATTACTCATGATTTATCCTTTTCAAAACTTTTTTCTTCTTATTCAATAAATTGTACAAATGCACATACAAAAGCAAAAGTGTATATACGCGCGAATACTCAACTATTTTATGTAAATAAGTACGTTCTTTGTGTGAAATAAAGGAATTATTTCATTTTAGAAGTTTAATACTAAAAGTTCTTTTTTGCAAAAGGAAGGTAACAAAACAGACTTCGGGCAAATATATTGCGGCACACCTGCTTTTCTGCTACTATCCGCGCTGCATTAAGAGTTGGGAATTCCATGCCAACCTGCTTTTCCGAAAGAAAGGTAAGGTGGACGGTTGAAAAACCGATGTGGCTCGCCAGAGCAATCCAAACCCGCTTAATGCGGGAATTTTTTTGCCTGTAAGAAACGTGCAACAGGATTCCGAAACAGCAGACAAGTGCGAATGTTTCTCACTTGTATAGAGAAAAAGCGGAGTTTTTGTTATGATTTCCGCTGTCCGAAATAAAAGGCCGTCTGAAAACACAGCAGCCTGTTTTTAATGAAAGAATAGCAATGAGCGAATATCTGTTTACTTCCGAATCGGTATCCGAAGGCCATCCGGATAAAGTTGCCGACCAAGTATCCGATGCGATTTTGGATGCCATCTTGGCGCAAGACCCCAAAGCGCGTGTCGCCGCAGAAACCTTGGTCAACACAGGCTTGTGCGTATTGGCAGGCGAAATTACTACTACTGCCCAAGTGGACTACATCAAAGTCGCACGCGAAACCATCAAACGCATCGGCTACAACTCCTCCGAGCTGGGCTTTGACGCCAACGGCTGCGCAGTCGGCGTGTACTACGACCAACAATCTCCGGACATCGCCCAAGGCGTGAACGAAGGCGAAGGCATCGACTTGAACCAAGGCGCGGGCGACCAAGGTTTGATGTTCGGCTATGCCTGTGACGAAACCCCTACCCTGATGCCGTTTGCCATCTATTACAGCCACCGCCTGATGCAGCGTCAAAGCGAATTGCGCAAAGACGGCCGCCTGCCTTGGCTGCGCCCTGATGCCAAAGCCCAACTGACCGTGGTTTACGACAGCGAAACCGGCAAAGTAAAACGCATCGACACCGTCGTCCTGTCTACCCAGCACGATCCGTCTATCGGTTACGAAGAGCTGAAAAACGCCGTGATCGAACACATCATCAAACCGGTTCTGCCGTCTGAACTACTGACCGACGAAACCAAATACCTGATCAACCCGACCGGCCGCTTCGTTATCGGCGGCCCGCAAGGCGACTGCGGTTTGACCGGCCGTAAAATCATCGTCGATACCTACGGCGGCGCGGCTCCGCACGGTGGCGGCGCATTCTCCGGCAAAGACCCGTCCAAAGTGGACCGTTCCGCCGCCTACGCCTGCCGTTATGTTGCAAAAAACATCGTAGCCGCCGGTTTGGCAACCCAATGCCAAATCCAAGTTTCCTACGCCATTGGCGTTGCCGAACCGACTTCGATTTCCATCGATACTTTCGGCACCGGTAAAATCAGCGAAGAAAAACTGATCGCCCTGGTTCGCGAACATTTCGACCTGCGCCCTAAAGGCATCGTCCAAATGCTCGACCTGCTGCGCCCAATTTACGGAAAATCCGCCGCCTACGGCCACTTCGGCCGCGAGGAGCCTGAATTTACTTGGGAGCGCACCGACAAAGCAGCCGCATTAAAAGCAGCCGCAGGCGTGTAAAAAAATAATAAAGGTCGTCTGAACGGGAGTTTCAGACGGCCTTTTTACATCTAAAAATTCAAAACCTTTTTACGAACGGCACATCGTATTCTCACAAAAACAGCGCAACGAAACCTTGGATTGCTATGCTGTCTTTGTGAATCTACATAAATAAAATTGAAAGAATGCATCATGAAAAAATGGCTGCTGGCTGTTTTGCCTGCCACCGCACTGGCTGCTCCGCCTCAAGGCTTTTATCAAAATTACAAAGACTGGGACATTGCTTGCGACAATACCGGCACCTGCCGTCTTGCCGGATACCAAGCAGATGAAATAGAACCGCCGGTTTCTATCCTGTTTACCCGACAAGCAGGGGCGAATGCCGCAGTAATTGGCGAAGTTTCCCTGCTGCCATTTAACGACGATGACCGCCAACTCGCCTGCGTGGCAGCCCGTAGCGAATTGATGCTGAACGGCAAATCACTGGGCAAATTGGCGTTGAACAAAAAAGGCACAGGCAAATTGAGCAGCGCGCAAACCAGCGCCTTACTCGAAGCATTGAAAAAAGAGAGCAAAATCAGCATCCGTTCTGGAAAATATGAATGGCACTTGTCCGACAAAGGCGCAGCGGCGGCGATGTTGAAAGCGGACGAATTCCAAGGTCGTCTGAATACGCCTTCCGCGCTGATTCGCAAAGGCGGCAGCAGTCAGGCAGTCCTCAGCCCGCAGCCCAAACCCGTCATCCGCGCCGTTGCCGTGCCGAAAAAAGAGGGCGATATGCTGGAACAAGGCACACCACGCCACAGCGCCGTCATGAAACTCTTGAGCGACAGCAACCGCGTTTCCGAAGGCGACGATAATTACTGTTACGCCCTGCACAATAAAGAGCAAATGGATTGGAACCGCAGCCTGTATGTCCATCCGCTCAACGATCGTCAGGTTTTGATTTCGGCCATCTGTATCGGCGGTGCTTATCAAACCAGCGGCTACTATGCCATTGCCGATAAAGAATTGACCAAAATTGAACAAGTGCTGCCGCCAATGACATACGGCGGGCACGGCGGATTCGATGAGAAAACAGCCACCCTTAGCGGCAGCTTCAAAGGCCGAGGGATCGGCGACTGCTGGTCTGGCAATGCAGCGGTGTGGGATGGTAAAACGTTTGTCCGCAGTGAGGAACACACCACCGGTTCATGCAAAGGCTTCACAGGCGGCGCGTGGCTGATGCCTATTTTTGAAGCCCGTGTTGAACGTTAAAATACACGGAATATTTACGATAGAAAGCAAAGGCCGTCTCAAAATTCCCGTTTTCAGACGGCCTTTTTCCTTATACAATAGCCACTTGAATTTCTATATACATTCTGAATAAAGGATACGGATTATGTTCGGCAAACAACTTTTTGAAGAAGTCAGCTCCAAAATCAGCGAAACCATCGCCAACAGCCCTGCCAAAGACATGGAAAAAAACGTTAAAGCCATGCTCGGCAGCGCATTCAACCGCATGGATTTGGTGACCCGCGAGGAATTCGACATCCAACAACAGGTTTTGATTAAAACCCGTACCAAACTGGCCGAATTGGAAGCCCGTTTGGCCAAACTCGAAGCCGCTCAAGAGCCTGAAGAAGCTGCTTTGAAAGCTGCCGAAGCTGCTGCGGAAGAAGCTGTTGCCGAAATCAAACAACAAACTGAAGCTGCCGAATAAGGCCGTCTGAAACATGTCGCTTGCTTTGGTTTACAGCCGCGCCTTAAGCGGCATGAATGCGCCGTTGGTCGAAGTGGAAGCCCACCTTGCCAACGGCTTGCCACATTTCAATATCGTCGGTTTGCCCGATACTGAAGTCAAAGAAAGCCGCGACCGTGTACGTGCCGCCATCATCCAAAGCGGCTTCGACTTTCCCGCCAAGAAAATTACCGTCAACCTCGCACCGGCCGACCTCCCAAAAGAATCCGGCCGTTTCGATTTGCCTATTGCCTTAGGCATTCTTGCCGCATCGGGACAAATCAATCCTGAAAAGCTCGTGCAATATGAGTTTGCCGGAGAATTGGCACTGTCCGGCCTGCTGCGTCCCGTGCGCGGCGCGCTGGCCATGGCATGGCAGGGAATGCAGGCAGGCCGTTCATTCGTCTTGCCGCAAGAAAATGCCGAACAGGCTGCCGTCATGCGCGGTATCGCGGTTTATGGAGCGCGTTCTTTAGGCGAAGTGGCCGCCCATTTAAACGGCATCGAACCGTTGACACAAACCGAATGCAAGCTGACGCAAAGGCCCTCTGAACAAAGTAAAATTCCTGATTTAGCCGATGTTAAAGGCCAGCATACCGCCCGCCTCGCTTTGGAAATCGCAGCGGCAGGCGGACACAGCCTGCTGATGATGGGTCCGCCGGGTACAGGCAAATCCATGCTTTCGCAACGTTTGCCCGGTATCCTTCCACCTTTGACCGAAGACGAATTGGTCGAAGTATGGGCATTGCGTTCGCTCCTGCCCAACCATCAACAGCAACTCGACAGCAACCGTCCTTTCCGTAGCCCTCATCACAGCGCCAGCTCGGCAGCCATGGTAGGCGGTGGTTCAGACCCACGTCCGGGCGAAATCTCATTGGCGCATCACGGTGTGTTGTTTTTAGACGAATTACCCGAGTTTGACCGTAAAGTATTAGAAGTATTGCGCGAACCTTTGGAAAACGGCGAAATCCATATTTCCCGCGCCGCACGCCAAGCAGTTTATCCGGCCAAGTTCCAACTTGTCGCCGCCATGAACCCCTGCCCTTGTGGCTATCTTGGCCATCCGTCCAAACCTTGCCGTTGCACGCCTGAAAGTGTTGCCCGCTACCGCAACAAAATTTCAGGGCCATTGCTCGACCGTATTGATTTAACCATCGAAGTACCCAGCCTTTCCGCTGCCGAATTGATGCAACAAGAAGCAGGCGAATCCAGTGCCACAGTATTGGAACGCGTTACCGCCGCACGCAAAATCCAATACAACAGACAAGGCAAAGTCAATGCCGAACTGAGTATCAGCGAGCTCGATGGTAAAGCCCGCATCCAAAAAGAAGCGCAAGAAGCCTTGGGAACCATGCTCGAAAAACTGTCCCTTTCCGCTCGAAGCTTCCACCGCATCATGCGCGTTGCCCGTACGCTGGCTGATTTGGCAGGCGACGAAGAAGTCAGCAAAACCCATGTGATGAAAGCCATCGGCTTCCGTCGCGCCCTTTAACTTTTCAGACGGCCTGAATCTTTATGTTTAAGTAAAACTAGAGTAAACAAAGCATCAGGATTTTGCCGTCCATAACGGTTATTGATAAAATATCGAATCTAAACTCAGACAGTCTCCCCTCAGGCCGTCTGAACACATTATTACAAGGTAAGTCATGAAAAAATCTACACAATATGGCAAAGGCTTGGCCGGTTTCTTTTTCGGCCTGATACTGGCAACAGGTATTATTGCCGGTATTTTGTTCTTCTTGAACCAAGGCAACCAAAACGTTTTCAAAGAGCTGACTCAGCCTAAACAAAGCGAAGAACCTGAAATCCTGAAACCTCAGGACAAAACAGAGAAACGCCCAGCTACCGACACTTCATCTACCCAAGCAGATGAAGAAAAAGCCAAAGCAGAAAAAGAAGCTGCTGAAAAAGAAGCAGCAGAGAAAGAAGCCAAAGCTAAAGAAGAGGCTGAAAAGGCTGCCAAAGAAGCTCAGGAAAAAGCTGAACAAGCAGAACGTGAAGCCAAAGAAAAAGCGGATAAAGCTGAAGCAGAAAAAGCCGAACGCGAAACTAAAGAAAAAGCTGAAAAAGCCGCCGCCGACAAAGCTGAACGCGAAGCCAAAGAAAGAGCAGACAAAACTGCCGCCGATAAAGCCGAACGTGAAGCCAAAGAAAAAGCCGCAAAAACGGAAGCAGAAAAAGAAGCCGCCAAGAAAAAACTGGCCGAGAAAAAAGCCGAATTAGAGAAAAAACGCGCAGAAAAAGCCAAAGCTGAAAAAGAAGCTACTGATAAAACTGCAAAAGATAAAAAAGCAGCCGACCAACTGACCGACAAACAAAAAGAGCGTGCCGAGCGCAAATTGGCTGAGAAAAAAGCAGCCGAAGCCAAAAAACAAAACAAGCCGACACCTGAGCAAATCCTCAACAGCGGCAGCATCGAAAAAGCACGTAAAGCAGCAAATGCCTCTACAACAAAAGAAAGCAGCAACACTGCAAGTAAACAGTCAGCAGAAAAAGCCGAAGCAGCTGTGAACAGCGGTAAAAAAGCCTTCCTGCAACTTGGTTCATATGCAGACCGCTCCAGCGCAGACTCACAACGTGCAAAACTAGCTATTTTAGGTGTTTCTTCCAAAGTGGTTGAATCGCAAAACGGCGACAAAACCATTTACCGAGTTCAAAGTAATACCATGCCGCAGGAAGCCGCTGTAAAACTGCAAAAAAACCTGCAAGGCCATAATATCAACAGCTTGATTCGTTCTAGCAAATAATGGAATCACTGATGAAGCAGCATATAAAACAAACCATTTCCGCACTCAGCCTGAGCCTGCTCAGTCTGAGTGCGCAGGCTGCTACCGAGGGCGTGGACTATACTGTCCTCAGTCGCCCTATTCCGCAGCAACAAGCCGGAAAAATTGAAGTGCTAGAATTTTTCGGCTACTTCTGCGTCCATTGTTACCATCTCGATCCAGTTTTGTTGCAACACAGCAAAACCTTTGCCAAAGATGTTTCCTTACGGACAGAACACGTCGTTTGGATGCCTGAAATGTTAGGCTTGGCTAAAGTAGCCGCTGCCGTCAATCTTTCAGGTTTAAAATATCAGGCCAATCCAGTCATCTTCAAAGCAGTTTACGAACAAAAAATCAACCTGGCTGATGCAAATGTATTCCGATCATGGGTTGGTAAACAGACAAGTTTTGACAGTCAAAAACTGCTTCAAGCCTACAATAGCCCTGCTGCCGCGTCGGCTGCTGCAAAAATGCAGCAATTGACGGAAACTTATCGAATTGAAAACACACCAACTGTCATTGTCGGTGGTAAATACAAAGTCAATTTCAATGGTGGCGACTGGAAAGTCGGTATGAAAACCATAGATGACCTCATCGTCAAAGCCCGTCGCGAACAATCCTCAAAACCACTTTAACTATTCAACAAAAGAAAGACGGCCTCAAGGCCGTCTGAAAACTTATGGACATTCTGATTTTATTTAAAGCACTTATTCTCGGTATTATCGAAGGTTTAACCGAGTTCCTCCCTATTTCAAGTACCGGTCACTTGATTGTATTCGGCGACTTAATGAATTTCCAAAGTAACGGTAAAGTATTCGAAATTGCCATCCAGCTCGGTGCCGTATTAGCCGTCGTATTCGAATATCGCCAACGATTTACCCATATCATAAAAGGACTAGGCAAAGAGCGAACAGCCAATCGCTTTGTGCTGAATTTATTTATCGCATTCATCCCCGCTGCGATTGTTGGCCTCTTATTCAGTAAACAAATTAAATTGCATCTTTTCAACCCGATTACCGTTGCTACCATGCTGGTACTGGGAGGCTTCTTCATTTTATGGGTTGAAAAACGCCAAGCAACAGCAAAACCTAAAGTCAACCATGTCGATGATATGCGCCCAATTGACGCATTTGTTGTAGGATGCGCCCAAATTTGTGCCCTTATCCCTGGGACATCACGTTCAGGCAGTACCATCATGGGTGGTATGCTGTGGGGGCTGGAACGTAAAACGGCTACTGAATTTTCATTCTTCCTTGCTGTACCAATGATGATTGCGGCCACAGGTTACGACATCTTAAAAAACTACAAACTTTTTACCTTGCAAGATGTCGGACAAATTGCCATCGGTTTTATCGCAGCATTTATCGCCGGTTTATTGGCAGTAAAAGCTTTGCTGAAATTTGTCTCCAGTAAAAACTATGTGCCTTTTGCCTACTACCGCATCGTATTTGGTGGTCTGATTCTCCTTACTTGGATGCTGGGCTGGGTCAGCTGGAGCGAATAACCCCTTTCCCCAAAGGACGTGCCTGAGCACGTCCTTTTTA
>NZ_KV835851.1:15709-94140 GCF_001838135.1 Neisseria sp. HMSC078H04 | reverse complement strand
GCCGTCTGAAATGCTCTTTCAGACGGCCTTTTTTATGTTTTCTATTTATCCAATACGCTGAAGGACAATTTCTAGGACGAATTTACTGCCTACATAGGCAAAAATCAGGCTGACAAATCCGATAATAGTCCAAACGGCGGCTTTTTTGCCACGCCATGCGGTCATGCTGTGTTTCAACAATAATGCGCCATAAATCAGCCACGACATAATACTGAAGATGGTTTTATGCGTAAAGGTCATCGGCTTGCCGAAAACGGTTTCTGCAAAAAACGTACCGCTGATTACGGAATAGGTCAATAAAACGAATCCTGCCCACATACCTTGGAACATGAGTTTTTCCAAACTCAATAATGGCGGCAAGAAGCTGACCAATGCGGAAAAACGGCGTTTGTGCAGATTGCGGTCGAGCAAAAGGATCAGGATGGCAAATAAGGTAACGATGCCAAATAGTCCGTATGCAAGCAATGATGATGCGATGTGCGACAGCGGCAATAAGTCTACGATTTGACGACCTGTGAAATCTCCCGGGAAAAGGAAACCCAGCAATAAGGTCAATGCGGCACAGGGATACAATAAGAGTTGCACACCGCGCAGACAATAAAAGAAGCTGCCTAAGCAGTACATCATCAGCATCAGCCAAACTATCAGGCTGAGCGAATAGCCAAAACCGGTAATCAATACCCTATCCTGCAATACTGGGAACATCAATGCTGCGCCATGTACCAATAATGCGCCACTCAAAATCAGCAGCTCGGTTTTCAACGGGTAAGACTTATTATTGTGCTTTTTATGTTGCAACCAGGAAAATGCGCCCAATCCGGCATACACCAGCATAAGGCAGATTAAGACAATCGGCATAAATATCTTTCTCAATAGAGGTGTGAACACTAGACGGACAGCCGGCAGGGTTTCAGACGGCCTTGGTGTGCGTGTTTGTGTTCTTGAAGCATAACTTCGGACTATCGTGTAAAATAATCCGAATTTTATTTTAACAAAGAATGCCCTGTATTGGGCAGCTATTCTCATTATCAAGGATAAGTATGTTAGACAACCTGACCAACCGCTTCAGCAAGGTACTTAAAAATATTCGCGGCCAATCAACGCTGACCGAAGACAATATTAAAGAAGCCTTGCGCGAGGTTCGTCTTGCCCTGCTGGAAGCCGACGTTGCATTGCCCGTCGTTAAAGAATTCGTCAACACAGTCAAAGAACAGGCCCTTGGCCAAGAAGTCGTCGGCAGCCTGACGCCTGACCAAGCCTTTATTGGCGTGGTCAACCAAGCCTTAGTCGAACTGATGGGCAAGGAAAACAAAACACTGGATTTATCGGTTTCACCGCCTGCCATCGTTTTGATGGCCGGTTTGCAGGGTGCCGGTAAGACAACAACCGTCGGCAAACTCGCTCGCCTACTGAAAAACGATCAGAAGAAAAAAGTTTTGGTGGTATCTGCCGACGTTTACCGCCCTGCCGCAATTGAACAGCTGCGCCTGTTGGCCGAACAGGTCGGCGTGGACTTTTTCCCGTCTGATACCAACCAAAAACCGGTTGAGATTGCAACTGCCGCCGTCGATTACGCCAAAAAACATTTTTACGATGTATTGATGGTCGATACCGCCGGCCGCCTGGCAATCGATGAAGAGATGATGAACGAAATCAAAGCGCTTCATGCGGCGATCAATCCGGTTGAAACCTTGTTCGTTATTGATGCCATGTTGGGTCAGGATGCGGTGAACACTGCACAGGCATTTAATGAAGCCCTGCCGCTGACCGGTGTCGTATTGACCAAGATGGACGGCGACTCGCGCGGCGGTGCGGCATTGTCCGTACGCCATGTAACCGGCAAACCGATTAAATTTATCGGCGTCGGCGAGAAAATCAACGGCCTCGAGCCTTTCCACCCCGACCGTCTTGCGAGCCGTATCCTCGGTATGGGCGACGTATTGACCCTGATTGAAGACGTTCAAAAAGGTATTGATGAAGAGGCCGCCGCCAAAATGGCGAAAAAGCTGCAAAAAGGCAAAGGCTTTGATCTCAATGACTTTAGAGAACAAATTCAGCAGATGCGCAATATGGGCGGCTTGGAAAACCTGATGTCGAAAATGCCGGGCGAACTGGGCCAAATATCGAAACAAATCCCCGAAGGTACGGCTGAAAAAGCGATGGGCAAAGTAGAAGCCATCATCAACTCGATGACCCCTAAAGAACGCGCCAACCCTGCCCTGCTCAAAGCCAGCCGCAAACGCCGTATTGCAATGGGTGCGGGTACGACCGTGCAGGAAGTGAACAAATTGCTCAAACAGTTTGAACAAATGCAACAAATGATGAAGATGTTCAGCGGCAACGGCTTGGGCAAACTGATGCGCTTGGCCAAAGGCATGAAGGGAATGAAAGGAATGTTCCCGGGTTTGTAAACTGATTTGACAGAAAACGCCGTCTGAAAAGTTTCAGACGGCGTTTTTATTTTTACTCTAGCAAGAATTACTATTCACATATAACTATGAAATCTATTCCTTTTAAGGATTTTCATAGCGTACCGATGCCTCTTCCAACATTTCCCATTGGCCACCACTACCATGGTAGGTTTCGGCACCAAGCCTGAAAACGGCATTGCAGTGCGTACATTGAAAATAATGTACCACGAAATCGTTCCAACCATATATGTCACGATTACCCTGAGAATCAGTATGGGTAATGTAACCGCTATTGGCAATGGTTTTAGCAAAATCAAGGCTGGGACCATAAACTTTGCCGTAGGCTGGGGTAATGTCGATGAGCGTGCCGTCTGCTAAACGATCAGAGGCTCGCAGTAACATTTGCGATAATTTTTTCGGAACCCTGATACGAACGGTAGGTCGCAGGTCAGAACAGTAATCACACATTGTTTGGATCTTTCAGCATAGTAAAGGAAAACGAAGTGGAAGGAGCGCGAAATCCTTGCTTATTCAATCCTCAACTTATTGCGGCTTTTTCTGCTCTTCGCGTACTTTGTCCACTAACTGGTCAATCGTGGTCATGCCGGACTGCCAGTCTTTAAATTCGACTTGGTATTTGCCGCCGACGATAACGGTCGGTGTGCCGCTGATTTGGAATTTATTGGTCAACTCTTCCATTTGAGCCGCACGCGCTTGGCTTTCAGGGGCCTCAAATGCAGCCAATACTTTTTTGCCGTCAAATGCAGTTTGCTCGGACAACCATTTTTTCAGGGTATCGGTATCGGCCAAGTTGATTTTTTGGTTAACCATCGCATCGAAAATATGGCTGTTGGCTTTATCTGATTCACCGGCCATTTCCACTGCGGCCGCCAAACGTGCCAAAGGTTTCATTTCATCACCCCACACGACATGCTCCCGGCGCATATAGGTATCGTCTTTAAACGTTTTGATGTGCTCGCTCAAAACCGGCTCAAGATGGGCGCAATGCGGGCAGAAGTAGCCGAAGAATTCCAATACTTCGATTTTGTCGGCCTGCTGTTGCGGAATCGGATTGGACAATACGGTGTAATTGACACCTTCGGTCAATGCGGCAGGGGCTGCCGGAGCGGATGTGTTGCTTTGGGCGCTGTCTGCCGGAACGCTGGTTTCAGCCTGTTTGCCGCAAGCGGCCAATGCCAACAGGGTCAATGAAGTCAAAGCTAAGGTTTTCAGTTTCATAGGTATCTCTTTACATTCAAATCAATGGGCCGATTTTATGGCATTTTGTTGGAGGTGTGTTCGATTTGAGTGAAAAAATGTGTTTAGTTTTATTTCAACCTTTATAAAAGGCCGCCTGAAATATGGCTTAGATAATTAGCCTTATTTTCAGACGGCCTTTGCCTGATTTCATCAGAAACGATAATTTATCCGGGCAGTATAGCCGCGCGGATTACCCGGCATGGAATCCGAACGCCAATATTTTTGATTGAGCAGATTGGCCGCGGCAAAGGTAACGTTGACGTTTTTATGGTTCCAGCCAAGCATGGCGTCAACTCGGGCAAAGCCTGGAAGCGTAGTCACTTCTTTATTTCTTGAGTCGTAGCCGTAGCGTTTGCCTGTACCGGTTATGCCGATTTCGCCGTAGAGGTTTTCGGTCGGGGTATAACGGAAAAACAGGTTGCCGGTAACGTTGCTGGTGTTATTCAAATGGATGCCCACTCGGTCAGGATTTTCTTTGTCTTCAACGACTTTCGCCTGCATCACGCCCAACGAACCGCGCAGATAGAGTTTTTTGGGGATGATTTGCCCGATGGCGGACAATTCCACGCCACGCGAACGGTGTTTCCCGCCGACTGCCCAAGTGTAGGGATCATTTTGCGCGTCGGGGCGGTAGCGGATATTGAAGCGTTCGATTTGGTAGGCGGACAATGTAGTGCTGAGGCGGTCGTCCAGCCAACTGCTTTTAACGCCAGTTTCGTATTGGCGGGTGTACTCGGGGTCGGCGTTGAACACGGCGGCAGACGACGTGTCGATACTCAAATAGCCGCCGCGTCCGCCATAAGGCGCGAAGCCTTTGTTATACGAGGCGTAAAGAGTGTGGACTGGGTTGATGTTCCACACTGCGCCGATGTTGGGGCTGAACGAGTGGCCGCTGTACTGGCGGCTGCTGTCGGTGAGTTTGTTTTCGGAATTAAAGGTGTATTTGTCGTAACGGCCGCCGAGGACGAATTTCAAATCGGGCGTGGCAGAGAAGATGTTTTGCACGAAGATGCCGTAGGAATCGGCCTTGTGTCGGTTTTGAGTGAGAACGGGCTGCAATCTACCCGAAGCCGGCCAGCTCGCGCGATCGTAGGGGTTGATGGAGGCGGAAAAGGTGCGGCTGAAACCCAAGGTCGGGTTGCGGTGTTCGCGGCTGTAATCCATGCCTACGGTCAGGTGGTTTTCAAAACGGCCGATGGTGTAGTCGCCGTTTAGCGTGAAATTGGACGACAGGGTTTTGTTGTCGGTCTGCTGCCAGGCGTAGTTGCGTTTGATTCGGCTGCCGTTTTCGCTGCCTGCATAAAAATGGTCGAAATCCTGCGCCGCCGTGCGGTGGGCAAGCTGCCATTGGGCGCGCCATTTGTCGTTGAAGGCGTATTCAAGGTCGGAACGCCAAACTTGCAGCTTGTCTTTGACAAAATCGTTCGGGTGGGCAAAACCCATGCGGTAAGGCAGTCCGAAGCGGTCGTACACGGACTTGGTCGGGCTGCGGTCGGGCGTGCGCTCCACATTGTCGTAGGTGTATTGCCCCGTCCATTTCAAGCCGTTGTCGAGTTTGACGGTAATGCTGGGCGAAACCATGACGTTTTTGCTGTCTATGCCGCTGCGGAACGAATTGGCGCGCCCGACTTCGCCGGTGAGGCGGATGGCGACGTTTTTGTTCAGCACTTCGTTGATGTCCATATTCAAGCTGCGGTTTGCCCACGAGCCGTAAACCGCTCCGATGTTGCGGCTTTGTTTGAAGTTGGCGTATTTGCTGACCATGTTGATGACGCCACCGCCGTTGGTGCGGCCGTAAAGCACGGAAGACGGGCCTTTCAGAATTTCCACGCGCTCGATGTTGGCAGTGCTGCGGCGCACTTGTCCGCTCTCGCGCACGCCGTCGCGGTAAATGTCGGATGCGTCGGCTTGAAAACCGCGCAGGAAAATACTTTCACCGCGCATATCGTAGGCAGCGTCAATGCCGGCATTGCCTTCGAGGATGGAACTCAAATCGTTCGTACCGTAATTTTTGTTTTTCTGGATATTGAGCGTATCGACGGTTTGCGGCGTTTCTTTGATGAGCTGGCCGTTGCGTGTAACGGCGGCTTCGTCGTAGTTGATGTAGCCTTTGAGTACGCTGGTATCGGACTGTCCGACCACGGTAACGGTGGGCAGAGTGGCGGTGTAATGTTCACCATTATCCTGCGTATCGGCGGCAGCGACAGGGAAGGAAGCAATAATCAGCGTGGGTAATAAAGCCAAATGAAATGGTATTTGCATTTTTATACTCAATTTAACGAAACAGCTGAATTATATTGTTTCAAAAAAGAAATGAGAATAGTTTCTTTTAATTATATTTAACATGATGTTTGAAAATAAAGGCCGTCTGAAATACATATCGGTTTCAGACGGCCTTTGTTTATCAATAGACACTTCTAAACTACTTACTCAACAGCATTTCCTGCATCAGCTTCATGCCCCATTGCCAGCCGCCGAGTGCGCTGTTTAACTGGCCGGAATGCGGCGATTGAAGCAGACGAGCGTTCCACCGGTTTGCCTGCTCTTGCGCCCAATCGCGTGGCGTGCCGTTTGTTTCGGCGATAACCAACGCTGTACGGCAAGGGCAGCGGACGCGTTGGAACGTATGGATTTCGTCCTCGGGAAAAGCTTCTGGACGCGGCGAGACTAAAATAATATTGGTCAGGCGTTTTTGCGTCAGGATGTCGGTTTGATACAGCCATGCCAAAAATGCGGACACGCCGGCACCATGAGCCACGACGGCAATATTTCTGCTGACGATATGGTCGAATGCCGTCTGAATGGCGTGTTGCCATTCGGAAATGGTTTGCCGACTATCGGCTTCAGCAGTTTGAACAATCGGATAGCTGACCGCCCAGCGGTCTATCCACATTTCCGCTTCATCCGCATCGCGTATCAGAAACAGTGCCATTTCTTCGAGTTCGAAGCTCTGCATTTCAGACGGCCTATTTGAGCAAGTCGTTGAGTGTAAATGCGATCAGCAATGCGGCAGGCACGCTGAGGATGGCACAAGTCGCCAGGCAAAGTACGATGTTGGCAACCAGCCTCCAGCCCTTCCAAGCAAAGCATTTGGCCGCAATCAGCAGGCAAGGCAGTGAAAACAGCAGCCACACCAACGCCCACGTCGGATTGGCCTTGGTCGGTGCAACCCAGCCGGACATCCGCGCCAGCATAAACACCGCCCACACCAGCATAGGCAGCACAAATGCCGCCACGACCCACGCCGCGCCTACGCCGGTTTTGCCGTTTATATTCCAATCATATTTACCAAAAACCTTATTCGGCAACATAGTCATACTCCACAACTAAAGGGGCGTGATCCGAGAATTTTTCGTCTTTATAAACATGTGCGGAAACAGCTTTTTCGGCCAACTCCGGCGTAACCATCTGATAATCGATACGCCACCCGACATCTTTCGCATACGCTTGTCCGCGGTTGCTCCACCATGTATAGCCCGGTACATCGGGATAAAGTGTGCGCCACATATCCGTCCAACCGAGCTTATGGATGACTTTGCCTATCCATTCGCGCTCTTCAGGCAAGAAGCCCGAATTCTTCTGATTGCCCTTCCAGTTTTTCAAGTCGATGTTTTGGTGGGCAATGTTCCAGTCACCGCAGACGACAATATCGCGCCCTTCGTTTTTCATGGCTTCGAGCATGGGATAGAACGCGTCCAAAAAGCGGTATTTCACTTGTTGGCGCTCTTCCGCGCTGCTGCCGCTGGGCAGATACAGCGAAATTACCGACAACTTGCCGAAATCGCAACGGACAAAACGGCCTTCTCTGTCAAATTCTTCAATGCCCATGCCGATTTGCACATTGTCGGGTTTGCGTTTGCTGTACACCGCCACGCCGCTGTAACCGCGCTTTTCGGCGCAATGCCAGTAGCCGTGCATACCGTGCGGATTTTTCATATCGTCTGACAGGTCGGCCTCTTGTGCCTTCAGTTCCTGCACGCAGACGATGTCGGCACCGGAAGCGGCGATGTATTCATAAAAACCTTTTTTATAGGCGGAGCGGATGCCGTTGACGTTGGCAGAGATAATTTTCAACATAAGATTTAAGTGATTTTTAAAAACGGATAATAGATTGAAGTTTTCAGACGGCCTGCAAGTCATAAACAAATACTTTGGAATTGCGACCGTTGGCATTGTATTCCTGCCGGCGCTCGGCAGGCAGATCATCGGCCGAGGCCGTCTGAAAGCCCCGTTCGACAAACCATTCGCCTGTATGTGTGGATAAGGCGAAAAGCGTTTTGATATTTAAGGCGCGTGCTTTTTGAAACAGATGTTCCAACAGCAATTCGCCGTAACCGCCGTCACGAGCTTCGGGCGACACCACCAGACAGGCCAATTCGCCGCAGTCCGGTTCGGCAAAGGTTTTCAACGCCACGCAGCCGTAAATATTTTGATCGTGTTCCAATACGGAAAAACTGGAAATATGGTTTTCCAAATACTCGCGGCTACGGTGTAACAAGATGCCTTGTTCCGCCAGAGGACGGATTAAGGCGATGATGTGCGGAATGTCGTCGCTGCGTGCCTGACGGATGGAAACAAACGGCTCACGCGCAATCGAGGTACCGCTGCCCTCGCGGGTAAACAGCTCGCGCAACAGGCTGCCATCTTCACGGCCGTTGAGAATCTGCACCCGCGATACGCCGTTTTCCAACGCGCCTACCGCCGCATGCAGCAAATCGGCCGGCGCATCGGGATTGTCGTGTATCAGCTCCTGCACTTCGCCGACAGACAAAGTATTGGCCAACGAGCCGTCGGCGCGGCGGATACCGGTTTCTTCGGTCAGGAAAACCAGCTTCTCCGCCTGCAAAGCCATTGCCACTTCCTGCGCGGTTTCGCACATGCTCAGATTGAAGGTTTTGCCGCTGTACGAATGCCCCAAAGGACTGATCAGCACCACCGCGCCGCCATCCAAACGCAAACGGATTTCTTCCGCGTCGATTTTGCGGACGGTACCGGTATAGCCCATATCTACGCCGTCGATAACGCCCAACGGACGGGCGGTAATAAAGTTGCCGCACGCAATAACCGGTGGCTTGCTCCGTTGCTGTGCGGATACGCTGCTGAACAAGGCGGCTTCCACATCGCTGCGGATAATCCCCGCCACCTGCTTCACTTCCATCAAAGTCGCTTCATCGGTAATCCGTCGGCTGCCGCTGTATTTCGGAACAAAATCCCGACCCGAAGCTAATTTATCAAGCAAATGCCGTGAACCGTGTACCAAGACCAAACGCAAGCCCAAGCTGGCCAACAGGTTCAAATCTGCGGCCAAACGAATCAGGGGTTCGCCTTCCAACAGGCTGTCGGTCACGCCGACCACCATGGTTTTGCCGCGCAAATATTGGATATAGGGCGCGGCTTCGCGAAAGCTGGCGACAAAATGGGCGATGGCACTCATAGCAGGGCAAGATAAAAGAGTTGCATAATCAAAACCGTCAGCGCAATCAACGATGCCAAAGTCCAGTTGAAACCGTCCTTGCGCGTTTTGACCGCCGCCTGCTCTTCCGTCTTGGGCTCTTCCTTGAGCGCGCTGTTGAGCAAATCGGAAATTTCTTTGCGCGAAAGTTTGGAATGCTTGAGGATTTGCGCGCCGATGTTATGCACGAGGCGCACATCCGTTACCGCCACAGGCAGATGGGCCGGATCGGCCGGCAAGTTGCCCGACAGATAATTCTTGGCCTTAAACATCCCCGAACAACGCGTGCAGACCACGAAACCCTGCGCCACGTTCAACTGGGCATCTTTCACCCAATGCGGTGTTTTACAATGAGGACAAGAACAAGCAGGCATGAGTATTTTCCGTAAGTGTATTAAATCAAAAATATATTTTAGCCAATGTTTCAGGCCGTCTGAAAACATTTCAGACGACCTGAGCATAATGTTATGGTTTAAACCGCGCCGTAACGTTCGCGATAGGCTTTGACCGGCTCGAAGAAGCCTCCAAATTCGGCATTGTTTTGCAAAAGCGTGAACAAGTCATTCAGGTTGGCAATCGAAACCACCGGCAGGCCGTATTGTTTTTCGACTTCCTGCACCGCCGACAATTCGCCCGTGCCTTTTTCCATACGGTCGAGCGCAATGGCCACTGCGGCAGGCGTTGCGCCTTCGGCCTCAATCAGTTTGACCGACTCGCGCACGGATGTACCGGCGGAAATCACATCATCGATAATCAGCACGCGACCCTTCAAAGGAGCGCCCACCAACACACCGCCTTCGCCGTGGTCTTTGGCTTCTTTGCGGTTGTAGGCAAACGGTACGTTTACGCCTTTTTCCGCCAACATCATCGCTGTTGCCGCCGCCAAAATAATGCCTTTATAGGCTGGGCCGAACAGCATATCGAACTTCACGCCGCTGGCAATAATGGCCTCGGCGTAAAACTTCGCCAGCTGCAACGTCGATGCGCCGTCATTGAACAAACCGGCATTGAAAAAATAAGGCGACTGACGGCCGGCCTTAGTCGTAAATTCGCCGAATTTCAACACATTTTGTGCCAAAGCGAATTTGAGGAAGTCTTGACGGAAATCGGACATTTGGGTTCTCCCGAAAGATGTTGATTTATCAAAGAAACGATTATAAAGGATTCATGCGGAAAAATCAGGCCGTCTGAAAGCAGGTTCAACCCTGCTTTTAACCGACAAGGCGGCATTGCCGTCTTATCCCGGCAATCAAAACAGATTATTCCCGATGATACGGATGATTGTGCAAAATCGAAACGGCGCGATAAAGCTGCTCGGTCAGCAAAACGCGCACCATGCCGTGCGGCAAGGTCAGGCTGGAAAGGCGCATCATCATATTTGCCTGCTGTTTCAATCGGTCGGTCATGCCGTCTGCACCGCCGATAATAAAGCAGACGTGTTCGCCGTTTTGCTGCCAGCTTTTCAAATGTTGCGCCAATTCGACCGAAGTCGGCGCTTTGCCGCGCTCGTCCAATACCACCAAAAACGCGCCCTGCGGTATGGCTTCCAGCAGGCGTTTTTCTTCAGCCGCCATGCCCTGAGCCGCATTCACACCCGCGCCGCGTTTTTCGGGCTTGATTTCTTTCAGCGCATAATTGACATCGCGCCCGAAGCGTTTGGCGTACTCGCCGACGGCTTCATCCACCCAACGCGGCATTTTCGTGCCGACAGCCAAGACGGTGATATTCATGGGGTATCCTTTTGTATCGTTGTCGGTTGGATATTATGGTCAAGCAAGCCCTTAACCTTTTCAAACCATGAGCCAATGCCCACGCAACCGACTGAAAATAAAAGGCCGTCTGAAAGCCGAATGTATCCCGTTCGGCTGTTTCAGACGGCCTTTCAATGATTAGCAGTGAACCAGTGTACCTTCGTTTTCGCCGGTTACCACGCGTTTGAGCGAGCCTTCTTTAGCAATGCCGAATACCACGATATTGAGTTTGCGTTCGCGGCAGAGGGCGAAAGCGGTGGCATCCATCACTTTGAGGTTTTTCAACAAGGCTTCGTCAAAAGTAATGGTTTCGTAGCGTGTTGCAGATGGGTCTTTTTTCGGGTCTGCGGTGTACACGCCGTCGACGTTGGTGGCTTTGAGCATCACGTCGCAGTTCATTTCCGCACCACGCAATGCGGCGGCAGTGTCGGTCGTGAAGAATGGATTACCGGTACCGGCGGCAAAAATCACGACTTTGCCTTCTTCCAAATATTGAATGGCTTTAGGACGGGCGTAAGTTTCAGCGATTTGCTGCATAGACAGTGCGGATTGTACGCGCGCTTTGATGCCCAAAGTTTCAAATGCGTCTTTGAGTGCCAACGCGTTCATCACGGTTGCCATCATGCCCATGTAGTCGGCAGTGGCGCGGTCCATGCTGCCTGCTTGTGCAGATACGCCGCGGAAAATGTTACCGCCGCCGACAACGATACCGACTTGCACACCCATTCTCACGATTTCGGCAATTTCGCCGACAGTTTGAACGATGGTATCGTGATTGATGCCGAACGGATCGGAACCCATCAGGGATTCGCCGGAGAGTTTCAGTAATACGCGTTTGTATTTGATTTGCTGTGTCATGGGATACCTTGCTTTCTTGAATGTCGTCGGTCGGAGTTAGGGCCGTCTGAATTTTCAAACGGTCGGATTACAATGATATGGTGTGTCGTTCTATTATTGTTTTGGTTTTCAGACGGCCTTTATATTCGGTCGTCTTAAAATAGGTACCGTAAACGGTTTTCTCAAAAAAAAGCACCCTGATTCGTTTGGAATCTAGGTGCTTTCTTTTTCATAAGTGCCTTACACTTTAGCAGCGGCAGCAACTTCGGCTGCGTAGTCAACAACGGCTTTCTCGATACCGTCGCCTACTTTGTAGCGTACGAAGCTAACCACTTCAGTGCCGTTTTCTTTAGCGAATTGGGCAACAGTTTGGTCAGGGTTCATCACGAATGCTTGGCCGTTCAGAGTGATTTCAGCCAAGAATTTGCGGATACGGCCTTCAACCATTTTAGCGGCGATGTCGGCAGGTTTGCCGGAAGCGATAGCTTGTTCGGTGTAGATGTGGCGTTCTTTTTCAACGGTTTCAGCATCTACTTCGGCTTCGCTTACACATTGTGGTTTAGCGGCAACGATGTGCATACCGATTTTGCGTGCTACGTCTTCAGAGCCTTTATACTCAACCAATACGCCTTCGGTAGCCAAAGCACCGTGGATGTAGGCAACCAGTTGGTTGGCAGTGTCAATCACTTGGAAGCGGCGAACAGACATGTTCTCGCCCAATTTAGCGATGATGGCTTTGCGTTCTGCTTCAACCAATTCGCTCAGTTCTTCAACAGAAGCCGGTTTTTTCTCGGCAGCAGTTTTCGCAACGAAGTTGGCAAATTCTACGAAGCCGGCGTCTTTAGCAACGAAGTCGGTTTCGCAGTTTACTTCAACCAATGCGCCGACATTGCCGTTGATCGCGTAAGCCAATACGCCTTCGGCAGCAGTACGGCCAGCCAGTTTACCGGCTTTCGCACCAGATTTAATACGCAGGATTTCTTCGGCTTTGTCGAAGTTGCCTTCAGCTTCAACCAAGGCTTTTTTGCATTCCATCATGCCCAGGCCGGTAGCGGCGCGCAGGTCGGCAACCATTTTTGCAGTAATTTCTGCCATTTTGAATCTCCTAGATTTTTGGGAACACGGCCATTGCCGTGTTTGGAAATAGTGGCCGTCTGAAACGGATTTCAGAACGGGATTTGAGAAAAGGGGCATAACGCCCCTCTTCTGTGTACCGAATTACTCGGCAGCAGCTTCTTGGGCAGCGGCTACAGTTTCTTGCAGCGCTTGGTTTTTGCCTTCCAAAACTGCGTCAGCGATGCCGCGGCAGTACAGGCGGATGGCTTTGGCGGAGTCATCGTTACCAGGGATAACGTATTTCACGCCGTCAGGGCTGTTGTTGGTATCGACTACGGCGATAACAGGGATGCCCAGTTTTTCAGCTTCAACCAGAGTACCTTTTTGGTAGCCAGTATCGATAACGAAAATCGCGTCAGGCAGGCCTTTCATGTTTTTGATACCGCCCAAAGAACGTTCCAGTTTTTCAACGTCGCGTTGCATTTCCAGAATTTCTTTTTTGTTGAAACCGCCTTCGGCAGCGTTTTCCAGGGCAGCAGTTTTTTCTTCCAGGCGTTTGATGGATTGCTTAACGGTTTTGTAGTTAGTCAGCATACCACCCAACCAGCGGTAATCAACGAAAGGCATACCGGCACGGGTAGCTTCTTCGCGGATGATGTCGCGGGCTTGGCGTTTAGTACCAACGAACAATACTGTACCTTTGTTGGCAACCAGACGACGTACGGCTTCTTGCGCCTCTTGGAACATCGGCAGGGTTTTTTCCAAGTTTACGATATGGATTTTGTTGCGCGCACCGAAAATGTATTGAGCCATTTTCGGGTTCCAGAAACGGGTTTGGTGACCGAAGTGAACACCGGCTTCAATCATCTGACGCATAGTAATTTGAGACATGTTATTTCCTTGAAAGGGTTAAAGAGCACACATTCAATCGCATAGAACTTGATAGGCGGCGCCTATTGTCAAGCACCCTTCGGCGAAAGTGGGCATAAGTTTTAAAAAATAAAAGAGTGTTTCCGAAATGGAAAACTGACGGATTATAGCGGATAAGAGGCCGTCTGAAAAGGGATTTTATACCTTTCCGTCCTGTTTTTCATCCGTCTGTACCGCCTTTTGTCGGGCCGCCTCAAACTCCGCCTGCTCCTGCCGTTTCATCCGGCGGTTGCGGCGGCGGATGGTCACGACAAAGACCGTGAACACGGTGGGCAACACTGCCCAAAAAACCAAATAAATCAACGCGCGCGCAATACTCGGCTGCGCGGCGGAAAACATCACGGCAACAAAAAGATAGCCGATGGCGACAATGTGCCACATCGTGTGCGTCCTGTTTGAATGTTAACAAAATCGTTATAATCGCAACATTCTACCGCAATCCCGAAAGGCCGTCTGAAAATGAGGAATCCCGAAAAATCGGCACTACGCAAACAGTTCCGCCGCGCACGCGCCCAAATGAGCGCCGACGAGCGAAACGCCGCCACCGAAACCATCAGCCGCCTGCTCAAGCCCTACATCAAAAAAGGACGGAAAATCGGCGTGTATTGGCCGATGGACAAGGAATTGCGATTGGACGGCTTTGTCCGTGCCGCACAAAAACGCGGCGCAAAACTCTACCTACCCTATATCGAACCGAACACGCGGCGGATGTGGTTCACCCCCTACCCTGCCGACGGCGCCAAACAAGAACGCAAACGCGGCCGCGCCAAATTGAGCGTCCCCCAATTTACCGGCAAAAAAATCCGCGTCCACCAACTCAGCCTGCTGCTGGTCCCCATCGTCGGCATCGATAAACGCGGCTACCGCCTCGGACAAGCCGGCGGCTATTATGATGCCACCCTCTCCGCCATGAAATACCGCCTGCAAACCCAAACCCTGGGCGTAGGCTTCGGCTGCCAACTGACCGACACCCTGCCAACCGAACCCCATGATATCCCCCTAAACGGCTTTGTCTCCGAGCTTGGCGTATTGAAATTCAGACGGCCTCGATAGGACAATTATCGGTTTATTAAAATGCTAAAAGGCCGTCTGAAAACCTGGTTTTGGGGTTTCAGACGGCCTTTTATTTTATTGTGGCATTTTTTCAAAACTGAGGACTTGGAAAGTTTCTGTCAGGATTGATAAAACCCCATTTATTCCAGGAGGGAAAATATATGGATTTTTAAGAAAAGTTTCATTTATATGTTTGGTCCAATATTCTGTATGTTGATCTGTTACAAATTTAAAACTTGTATCTTTAATATCATTAAACGTAATCAGCATCACAGCAATAACATCTGTAAAATTAATATTAGAACTATTTAATGGGACGCCAGGTAAAGACTGAAGATTAAACAATCGAGCAAGATCTTTGGTATCAACGCGATGTTTATTAAAACCATCCATTAATTCTGGATAGAAACAGAAGATAAATACACCTGTAACGCGTAGCACGACATATTCCCACCTAGTAGTACCGCTTAGATTTTGACTTAAAGAATGATATATCTCTAAAAATCGGACTAATCGTTCTGTTTCTCTAAGCGATAAATCGTTCCGTTCTATCAAATCACTGATGAGTTTTATGGTTATCTCTTGTCCAATTAAACCTTTTAAATTGCCATCCCGTATCAATTGTTTGAAATATTCCACTGAAACTAAAGCCTGTACCATCTCAAACGGAGCCACAATCTTACCCGGCAAGGCAAAGCTGTACTTCAAAAACTTATCTAAATATTTCTGCGCATCCACCTCTGCGCCGTACCGATGATTAATCGCCGCGCGCAGTTGCTTGGTATTCGTAACCAGCACGACTTTGACGTTTTCAATATCAAAGACATGCTTGATAACTTCCAGCATATCAACCGCATAATCGGGACGGCAACGATCGAGTTCATCGATAAACAGGATAATCGGTTTGTCCGCTGCCAATTCTTTCAGGCAGGCTTTGAGCGTTTCCAGATTTTTTTCTGCTTCGATTTGCTCTTTCAATAGAGCTTCGACGGTTGCATCAATAGTTGCATCAATGGAATGACTGGCAAGTGTGGTGGCAACACCAGCTACAGTTGCCGCAGCATTTTTTGCTTCTTGCCCATCATTTGTAATTTGGCTCACTCCCTCCTCTAAATCTTCCCATTTTTGCTTTAGGACATGACCAACCGCTGCTTTAGCAACGGTTTTCATCGCGAATCCTACTGCTCTTGCGACTTTCCTCGTAATATTTTTGCGTTTTTCAGACGGCTGTCCATCGGTATCTTCAGGCGTACAGGTTTTGATGATTTCAGCAAGCAATGCCAGCAGAGGCTCTCCGCTATGGTCTGAACGGAAGGCGTCGATATAAACAGGCTGGTAATCGGGATGTTGCTGCTGCATGAGCCGAATCAGCTTTTGGCAAAATTCGGTTTTGCCCGTTCCCCAGCCACCATCAATGACCATAGGAGAAAGGTCGATGGGCGATGTCAGCAACTTGATGATGTTTTCGGCTATCGGCTTACGGTTAAATTCGTCGTGTGTAGCAAAAGTTTTTTCTAAAGCTTGAGTTTCCATATTATCCCTTTGTCTGTCATAGGTTTTGTGTAACGTATTTTACTCTGTCATCAGTTTTTATGTTTTTGTTCTTTTAAATTCAAAAAGGCCGTCTGAAACTTTCAGACGGCCTTTATTCAAATTAAACCTTACTTGGCATCTTTAAACCCACGTTTCAGATGCACCATCAGCAATGCGACGGCGGCAGGTGTTACGCCGGAAATGCGGCTGGCTTGGCCGACGGTTTCGGGTTTGTGCTGGTTGAGCTTTTGCTGCACTTCTGCTGACAAACCTTTGACTTTGCTGTAATCGATATCCTCGGGCAGCTTTAAGGTTTCGATGTCGCGGCGGCTGTCGATTTCTTCGTTTTGGCGGTCGATATAGCCTTGATATTTGACTTGGATTTCGACTTGTTCAATCACGCTGTCGGCAAGTGCGGTTTCAGGTTGTGCGTCGGGCAGGGTCATCAGCGCGGCGTAGTCGAGGTTCGGGCGGCGCAGGAGGTCGTGCAGGTTGGCTTCGCGGCTGAGTTTTTGGCCGAATACGCGCAGCTGCTCTTCTTCAGCGAGTTTTTGCGGCGTGTACCACGTTGTTTTCAAACGTTGGATTTCGCGCTCGATGGCTTCGCGTTTTTCGTTGAACATGCGCCATTGCTCTTCACCCACCAAGCCGATTTTGTAGCCGTCTTCGGTCAGGCGCATATCGGCGTTGTCTTCCCTGAGTTGCAGGCGGTATTCGGCGCGGCTGGTGAACATGCGGTAGGGCTCGTTCACGCCTTTGGTGATGAGGTCGTCCACCAATACGCCGAGATAGGCTTGTTCGCGGCGCAACAGGAGCGGGTCTTGTTCGCGGATGTATTGCACAGCGTTCGCGCCTGCGAGCAGGCCTTGCGCGGCGGCTTCTTCGTAGCCGGTGGTGCCGTTGATTTGTCCGGCAAAGAAGAGGCCTTGGATGGTTTTGGTTTCGAGGCTGGCTTTAAGGTTGCGCGGATCGAAATAGTCGTATTCGATGGCGTAGCCGGGGCGCAGGATATGGGCGTTTTCAAGGCCTTTCATGCTGCGAACGAGCGCGATTTGGATGTCGAACGGCAGGCTGGTGGAGATACCGTTAGGATAGTATTCGTGCGTGGTCAGGCCTTCGGGTTCGAGGAAAATCTGGTGGCTGTCTTTGTCGGCGAAGCGGTTGATTTTGTCTTCGATAGACGGGCAATAACGCGGACCCACGCCTTCGATTTTGCCGGTAAACATCGGGCTGCGGTTGAAGCCTGAGCGGATGATGTCGTGGGTTTGCGTGTTGGTATGCGTAATCCAGCAAGACACTTGGCGCGGGTGCATATCGGCGCTGCCGCGTACGGACATTACGGGAACGGGCGTGTCGCCGGGCTGTTCGGTCAGTTGGGAGAAATCAATCGTGCGTCCGTCGATACGCGGCGGCGTGCCGGTTTTCAGACGGCCTTGAGGCAGGTTCAATTCGCGCAAACGGCCGCCGAGCGATTTGGCGGCTGGGTCGCCGGCACGGCCGCCTTCGTAGTTTTCCAAACCGATATGGATTTTGCCGGACAAAAACGTGCCTGCGGTCAACACGACGGCGCGTGCTTTAAACTCCACGCCCATCGCAGTAACCACGCCGCTGATGCGTTCGCCGTCGAGTGTGACGTCTTCAACGGCTTGTTGGAAAAGGTCGAGGTTTTCTTGGTTTTCCAACATTTCGCGGATGGCGGCTTTATATAGGATACGGTCTGCCTGCGCACGCGTAGCTCGCACTGCCGCGCCTTTGCTGGCGTTCAAGCGGCGGAACTGGATACCGGATTTGTCGGTGGCCAACGCCATCGCGCCGCCCAATGCGTCGAGTTCGCGCACGAGGTGACCTTTGCCGATGCCGCCGATGGAAGGGTTGCACGACATTTGGCCGAGGGTTTCGATGTTGTGTGAGAGCAGCAGGGTTTGCGCACCCATACGTGCGGCGGCAAGCGCGGCTTCGGTACCGGCATGGCCGCCACCGACGACAATCACGTCGTAGGTTTTGGGGTAAATCATGTAAGTCATGTTGTGTGTTCTGTAAAGGTTTCAGACGGCCTTTTGTTGATCAGGCCGTCTGAAAAGTGGAATCAAATCTTAAAACCAAGCTTAGAAGGTATAGCCTGTTTCCAATTCGTCATCGCCGACCAATTCGACCAGCAATGCATACAGCGGCGCCAAATCGTTGTAACGGCGGGATACGCGGCGCAAGTAGTTCAAGAAGCGCGGAATTTCAGGGCGGTATTTGTCTTTGCCGTCGCGGTAGTACAGACGGGCAAAAATACCGGCCACTTTCAAATGGCGTTGTACGCCCATCCATTCAAACCAGCGGTAGAACTCGTCAAACTCGGCAGGCACTGGTAGCTCGGCAGCGCGTGCTTTTTCCCAGTAACGGATGACCAAGTCCAATACAAATTCTTCTTCCCATTCGATAAATGCATCGCGCAGCAGCGATACCAAATCATAGGAAATCGGGCCGTAAAGCGCGTCTTGGAAGTCCAACACACCCGGGCGGCCTTTTGCCAGCATCAGATTGCGGACGATAAAGTCGCGGTGAACGTAAACTTTAGGTTGTGCCAACAGGGGAGGCAGCAAAGTATCGACGGTTTGTTGCCACAACTGGCGTTGTTTGAAGGTCAACTCGCGGCCCAATTCTTTGGCCACAAACCATTCGGGGAACAAGTTAATCTCGCGCAGCATGACTTCGCGGTCGTATTCCGGCAGTTTGCCGGGTTGGCTGGCTTTTTGCAGTTCGATCAGTTCGTCGATGGCTTCGAGCAGCAGGGCTTTGTGGGCGGTTTCGCTGTTTTCCTGATTCATCGCGGTCAGGAATGTGGTATTGCCCAAATCGTTCAGCACCATAAAGCCCAACGCTTCATCCACATGAAGCACTTGCGGCACATTGACCATGTTAAACAGTTTTTGCACTTTCAAATACGGCGCAATACTCATCTTCTCAGGAGGCGCGTCCATACAGATAACGGTCTGGCCGTCTGAAAACGTCGCACGGAAATAACGGCGGAAGTCGGCATCGGCTGCCGCAAAGCTCAATTCGAACGGCTGGTTTGGGTAAACAGACTCCAGCCAGTTTTGTAATTCGGTTTGTCGTTGCATAGCGGTATCGCAGAATTTCAGGTTACAATAACCGCTATTCTAACTGGCAAACCGATTTAAGGGGCGATTTTGGCTCGTTTATTTTCACTCAAACCCTTGGTACTCGCCTTAATTATGGGCTTTGGCGCAACAGCCGTGCGCGCGGAAGATGCTTCTGTTCCGCAGGCGGAAGACTATACCCCTGCCCACACCGCTGCGTCCAAACCGGCAAAAACCAGCCAAAGTGAAGCCGATCCGCTTTCCTTAGGCAGCACTTGCCTGTTTTGCGACCACGAAGATGCCAAGCCTGCCGAAACCGCCGAAATCAAACGCAGCGGCGAGCCTGCCCTGCCTGCCGATTACACCCGCGTCAACGCCGATAAAATAGAAGGTCAGACCCAAGTCGGCGTCCGTGCCGAAGGCGATGTCATTGTCGAGCGCAATGCCGATGTTCTCAACGCCGATTGGGCGCAATACGACCAAGCCACCGATACCGTGACCGCCGGCGACCGCTTTACCCTGTATCAAAACGGTTCGACCGTATCAGGCGACCAATTGGTTTACAACCTCAAAGACCAGACCGGTTCCGGCACCGCCGTGCGCCTCAATACCGAACAAGGCGGCCGCCGCCTTCAAAGTGTCAGCGAAAAAGCCGAACTCAAAGGCAAAGGCCTCTACAAGCTCATCAATACCAAATTCAACACCTGTTCGCCCGGCGATGCCAGCTGGTATATCCAAGCGCAAAGCATCGAAGCCGATGAATCGACAGGCATCGGCGTGGCCAAACACGCTTCGCTGGTATTCGGCGGCGTCCCCGTCCTCTACACGCCTTGGGCGGACTTTCCCATCAACGGCAACCGCAAAAGCGGCCTGCTCGTTCCGACCATTGCCACAGGTTCAGACGGCCTTGAGCTGAGCCTGCCCTACTACTTCAACCTTGCCCCAAATTTGGATGCCACCATCCGCCCGGGCATTATCAGTAAACGCGGCGTGCAATTGGGTGGCCAAGTCCGTTATCTGCAACCGAATTACAGCGGCGAAGTCGATGGCGACTGGATGCCCAACGACCAAAAAAGCGTCCACAACAACCGCTACCAGTTCAAATGGAAACACCAGCAGCAGCTGAACAGCAAAATCAGCGGCGGCATCAACTACAACCAAGTTTCCGACGACGATTACTACCGCGACTTCTACGGCCGCGAAGACATCGCGCGCAACGTCAACCTTGACCGTCAGGCATGGCTTAATTACAGCGACAAACTGTTGGGCGGCAGCTTCGACGGCTCGTTGCGCGTACAAAAATACCAAACGCTTGCCAACCAAGACGGTTATAAAGACGAGCCTTATGCCATCATGCCCCGCCTGACCGGTCGTTGGCAAAGCCATCTCGGCAAAGCGCAACTCAACGTGTTCGGCCAATTTACCCGCTTTGACCACGACACCAAGCAAGACGGTAGCCGCGTGGTACTCTACCCGAGCATCAAATGGGACTTCCACAACCAATGGGGCTACATTCGACCTAAAGTCGGCGTGCATGCCACTTATTACAGCCTCAACAGCTTCAACGGCCAAAGCAGCCGCAATGTCAGCCGCGTCCTGCCGATTATCAACGTCGACAGCGGCCTGACTTTCGAGCGCAGGGCCCGGCTCTTCGGCGGGGAATACCTGCAAACGCTTGAACCGCGCCTGTTTTACAACTACATTCCGACCAAGTCCCAAAACGACCTGCCTAATTTCGACAGCTCCGAAAACAGCTTTACCTATTCGCAGCTGTTCCGCGAAAACCTGTATTCGGGCAACGACCGCATCAATTCGGCCAACAGCCTGACGCTAGCCACACAAAGCCGCATCCTCAACCCCAATACCGGTACGGAACTCTTCCGTGCAGGTATTGGCCAGAAGTTTTACTTCAAAAACGACAACGTCCTGCCTGACGGCAGCGTCAGCCGTTATCCGCGCAGCCAGTCCGACTGGGTAGCCTTTGCACATGGCAACATTACCCCGAGCATCCGCATCGACTTGGACATCCACTACAACCAAAACCAAAGCCGTGCCGAAAGCTACGCTGCAGGGATTGCCTACAACCCCGAACCCGGCAAAGTCTTAAGCGCGCGCTACAAATACGGACGCAACGAGCGCATCTATCTGCAAGCCAACGGCGACTATTTCTACGACAGGCTCAGCCAAATCGACCTTGCCGCCCAATGGCCGTTGAGTAAAAACCTGTACGCTGTCGCCCGTTACAACTATGAAATCGAAGCCAAAAAACCGCTGGAAATGCTCATCGGTGCAGAATACAAAAGCAACTGTGGCTGCTGGAGCGCAAGCTTGGTCGGCCAACGCTATGTTACCGGCGAAAACAGCCACAAAAACGCCGTATTCTTCAACCTCCAACTCAAAGACTTGAGCAATATCGGCAACAACCCATTCGAAAAACTCCGCTTAGCCATTCCCGGTTACAGCAAAACCAACGAGGTAGTCAAACAATGAACTTCAAACCCCTGATTCTCGTCGCCGCACTCACTCTCGCAGTAGGCGCACACGCCGCCCCTAAAGCCAAAGCAGGCAAAGCGCGCGTAGCCAAAGCAGCTGCCGTCAGCGCCACCACCATGCCTGCCGTACAAAGCGGCGTACATCTTTCAGACGGCATTGCCGCGATTGTCGACAACGAAGTCATTACCCACCGCCAAGTAGAACAAGCCGTGGCACAAGCGCGTCAAACCATGCCGAAAGGTACACAAATGGACGCCAACGAGCTGCGCCAACAGGTTTTGGCACAAATGATCAACCAATCCCTGATCCTCCAAGCCGGCAAACGCCGCAACATCCAAGCGACCGATAGCGAAATCGAAGCCGTTATCGCGCACAACCCCAACATCAAAAATCCGTCTGCCGCCGTCCGTCAAGACATCGCCGACAGCATTATTGTTGAAAAAGTGCGCCAACAAGCCATCATGCAAAACAGCCGCGTCAGCGACTCCGAAGTGGCACGTTACATCGAGCAGGCCAAACAACAAGGCGTGACCCTGCCTGAAGCAGACCCTGTGCGCCAATACCATGCCCAACACATCCTCATTAAAGCCGACAACGACAATGCCGCCGTCGGCGCAGAAAGTACCATCCGCAAAATCTACTCACAAGCCCGCAGCGGCGCAGATTTCGGCGGTTTGGCACGCCAATACTCGCAAGACAGCAGCGCCGGCAATGGCGGCGATTTGGGCTGGTTTGCCGACGGCATGATGGTTGCCCCGTTTGAAGAAGCCGTCCACAAACTCAAACCCGGCCAAATCAGCGCCCCTGTCCGCACCCAATTCGGCTGGCACATCATCAAGCTGAACGACGTCCGCGAAGCAGGTACGCCTGAAGAGCGTCAACAAAACGCCGTCCGCCAATACCTGTCCCAACAAAAAGCGCAACAGGCGACCACCAACCTCCTGCGCGAACTGCACAGCAGCTCCTATGTTGACGTACGCTAATCGCGCGTATTGTTAAAAAGGCAGAAATCCGTACAATAAGGCCGTCTGAAAACCATTGTTCAGACGGCCTTTTCCCCTTTTACTTAAACAACCCATTGACTAAAGCACCCCATCATGCCCATCCGCCCCAACTGGCAAGCCGCCACCCTGCTGCAAGCCGAAGAAACTTCCATTACCTCCGCACACACCGGCCGCACCTACCGCATTCAAGCCGCGACACTCGGCGAACGTCCGGCAGGAGGCTATCCCGTACTGTATATTCTTGACGGGGATGCCTTTTTCCCTGCCATCCTCAATATGGCGCAATCCCTGCTCATCAACCCCATTACCAAAAGCCATGCCGCCTGTCTGATTGTCGGCATCGGCTACACCGGCGGCACCATTCGCGACTTAAGCCAACGCGCCCTCGACTACACGCCGCCGCTGCCCGACAACGCGCCCGAATCCGAACGCAAACAATACGGCCAAGCCGACCGCTTCAGCCGCTTTCTCGATGACGAACTCTCCGCCCTGCTCGACAGCAAATACCGCATCGATACCCAAAACCAAGCCGTCTTCGGCCACTCATTCGGCGCCTTGTACGGTCTCTATTCCCTGTTCATCCGCCCCGAACGATTCCGCCATTATTTGCTGGTGTCACCGTCTATCTGGTGGCAAGACCGCCGCGTCCTCGATTGGCTGCCCGACACTTTGCCACAAGGAATCGGCATCCGCCTTGGCGCAGGCGAACATGAAGGCAGAAACAACCGCCCCGACCAAACCAGCAGCGGCATGGTTGCACAAGCCAAAATCCTTGCCGGCACTTTGCACCACCTCGGCGCAGATGTCCGCTTCACCCTCTACCCCAACGCCAATCACGGCAACGCCCCGTTTTACGCCCTGACCGACTGCATCGAATATTTGCGCAGCGCATGGCAGCGTTGAAGCAGGTTTGCCAAACATCGCGGCCGTCTGAAACGCAAACTTAGAAGCGTATTGAACCTATTGGATCAATCTAAAATCCAATTATAAAAAGGCCGAGACCTTTGCAAAGGTCTCGGGGCATGAAAAAGGGAGAGGCTACCTGAAAAATAGATTTTCAGGTAGCCTCAAACTGGTTTGGCATGCATCCGAAACGGAAAATTTGAGCGGTTACATACCTTGGGTTGGTGGCAGTGTTATTTCAACTTGGCTGCCAATTTGTCGAATTTTTGTTTGATGTCGGCCTTGAAGGCTTCCACTTTCTCTTTGCGCTCGGCTTTGCGCTGTTTTTTCCAAGCTTCGTGTGCCTGACGTGCCACTTCTTCCTGCGCTTCTATTGCAGCCAATACGTCCTGTTGGGCAACGGCTGCATCTTGCCGGAGAATAACGGTTTTGAAACGGTGGAAGAAGGCATCCAATACAGCTTCGTCGGATTCTTGCGCCAAAATAATGATTGCAGTACTGCCGTTATCCAGTTTTTTGGCTGTAATTTCCAGCAACAACTCCTCTCCCAATGTTTGGGCAGTGCCTGCATCACTGCCGATGAGTGCGCCAGTAGCTCCACCCAACAGAACACCGATAGGACCGCCGAGAATGCCGACCAGTGAACCAATGAGGCCGCCCGTCCATGCGCCTTCGACCGTATTGGCGGTAAAGTCGGTGCTTTCTGCTGGGATAATCAGACCATTTTCCTTTTTAATCAAAACGGCTTGTGCCACCAAAGCATCTATTGTCTGCGAGTAAGCTTTCAATTCAGAAAAGGCTTGATAAGCTTCGCTGGAGATGTTGAATAAGGCAACGATGATGTTTTGTTTCATAAGTCTACTCCCGTAGGTTGAAAGATTTAAGAACATACAAGTTGTATGCGGTGTCAGTGTAAATTGCAAGGGGGGGGGGAGCAATGCGGCAAACAAAACTTTACCTATGTAAAGCCTGTAGAACCGGCAAACGGATAACGAACAATACCCAGCCTTGCCTGTAGGAAATCGTCGCATCGTTCACACCACAGGTTGAGAGAAATAAGCCTGCAAGACCTCAAGCGTCGTCTGAAATCCGTTTCCACTCCAACGCTAAATCGTACAAGGCTTTTTTGCTTTCGCCGGTAATCTTGGCGGCAAGCTCGGCGGCCTGTTTGGTCGGCAACTCGGCCGCAAGGATTTTCATCGTGTTTTGCGCCGCCTCGGGCAAATCGCTGTGTTTCTCTTTCACCGCAGGGTGCAACACCAGCACCATCTCGCCACGTGTTTGGTTGCTGTCGTTTTTAAGGGCGGCTTGGATTTCGGCAACCGTGCCGCTGAGGAAGGTTTCAAACGTTTTGGTGATTTCGCGCGCCAAAGTCAAACGGCGTTCGGGGAACTGCGCGGCCATATCCGCAAGGCTTGCCTCGATGCGGTGCGGCGTTTCAAACATCACAATCGGAAAATCGGCTTCCGCCCATTTGGCCAGCAGCTTTTGGCGTTCGCCAGCCTTAGGCGGCAAGAAACCATTGAAGTAAAAATCGGATTCCGTCACACCGGCCACGCTCAATGCCCCCATGACCGCGCTTGCGCCGACCACAGGCACCACTTTAAATCCGGCTTCGCGCACGCGGGCAGCAAGTTTTGCACCCGGATCGCAAACCGCAGGCGTACCCGCATCCGAAACTTGGGCAACGCTCAGGCCGTCTGAAAGATAGGCGATGATTTTGTCGGCCATTTGCTGCTCGTTGTGTTCGCGCACGCTCACGAGTTTGCCCTGAATGCCGTACGCACTCAAAAGCTGGGCGGTAACACGGGTGTCCTCGGCGCAGATAATATCGGCCTTTTGCAGCACGGCCAGTGCGCGCAACGTTATGTCGGCTAAATTGCCGATGGGTGTGGCGACAACGTATAATGTCTGTTTTTCGATGCTGTCGACGGCTTTTTGCAGGTGTTTTGTGTACATAGATTCAAGGCCGTCTGAAACGGCGTCTCTTTAAAAACAATGATTATATAACGGGTAAACTTTTCATGCGCTTAAACCACAAACAGGGAGCGGCGGCCGAAGATGCGGCGCTGGCATTCCTGCTGGGCAAAGGCTGCTCTCTGCTGGCGCGGAACTGGCATTGCGCCTACGGCGAAATCGATTTAATCGTCAAAAACGGCGGTACGATTGTGTTTGTTGAAGTAAAATACCGCAAAAACCGAGGTTTCGGTGGTGCCGCATACAGCATCTCGCCGTCCAAATTATTGAAATTGCAACGAAGTGTAGAGTATTATCTGCAAAAGCACGGGTTAAACCATGCGCCCTGCCGCCTGGACGCGGTACTGATCGAGGGCGACGGTCCGCCCGAATGGATTCAAAATATTACAGGTTAACCTCATGACAACATTACAAGAACGCGTTTCCGCACATTTTGCCGAGAGCATCCGCGCCAAGCAGGAAGCTGAAAAAGTACTGGTCGAGCCGACCGCACAGGCCGCCGAGCTGATGCTGCAATGCCTGATGAACGACGGCAAAATCCTGGCCTGCGGCAACGGCGGTTCGGCTGCCGACGCGCAACACTTCGCCGCCGAAATGACCGGCCGTTTTGAAAAAGAGCGCATGGAATTGGCCGCGGTCGCGCTGACGACGGACACTTCCGCCCTGACCGCCATCGGCAACGACTATGGTTTCGACCACGTATTCAGCAAACAAGTGCGCGCGCTCGGACGTGCCGGCGACGTATTGGTCGGCATCTCCACCTCCGGCAATTCCGCCAACGTCATCGAAGCCATCAAAGCGGCACACGAACGCGATATGCACGTCATCGCCATGACCGGCCGCGACGGCGGCAAAATCGCCGCCATGCTCAAAGATACCGACGTTTTGCTCAACGTCCCTTATCCGCGTACTGCCCGCATTCAGGAAAACCATATTCTGCTGATTCACGCCATGTGCGACTGCATCGACTCCGTCCTGCTTGAAGGCATGTAACCCTTTCTTTTCAGACGGCCCATCCCTTAAAGGCCGTCTGAACACCCAACCGTCCATACCCAAGGAAAAGGATATGAAGAATATCAAACGCTACGCCCTCCCCGTTCTGACTGCGACCCTTTTGAGCCTGAGTCTGAGCGGCTGCGTCGGCGCACTGATCGGCGGTGCAGCCGTCGGCACCAAATCCGCCGTCGACCGCCGCACCACCGGCGCGCAAACCGACGACAACGTTATGGCCTTGCGCGTCGAAACCACTGCACGCTCCTACCTGCGCCAGAACAACCAAGTCGAAGGCTACAAGCCCAAACTGAACGTTGTCAGCTACAACCGCCACCTGCTCCTGCTCGGCCAAGTGGCTACCGAAGGCGAAAAACAATTTGTTGAACGCATCGCCCGTTCCGAACAAGCCGCAGAAGGCGTGTACAACTACATCACCGTTGCCTCACAAGCGCGTTCGCTCGGCGATGTGACCAACGATACTTGGGGTACATCCAAAGTCCGCGCCACCCTGTTGGGCCTCAGCCCGGCCACCCAGGCACGCGTCAAAATCGTGACTTACGGCAACGTGACCTATGTGATGGGCATCCTCACGCCTGACGAGCAAGCCCGCGTGACCCAAAAAGTCAGCACGACCGTCGGCGTACAAAAAGTCGTGACCCTCTATCAAAACTACGTTGCCAACTGATTCACAGGCAACCCAGGCCGTCTGAATATTCAGACGGCCATTCCTCCAACGATTACCTGCCACATCATGTCCAAGAATAATAAAACCCCTTTCCAACTTAAGCCCAAACACCTAATCCGCGCTTTATTCCTTGTCAGCTTTATCGCCGTTGCCGCCCTTGTTGCCGGCGTATTCAGCACCCTAAACTCCGGTAAAACCGACGTACCCGAAAAAAGCCCTGCCGAACAAACCGACACACGCATTGAAGTTTGGCGCCCCAACGGCGCAATCGAACCTGAAACCGTTCAGCCTGCCAAAGACGGCGACGCAAAAACCGCCTCCGGAAACCCTGTCGTCCCACAGGACGAAAAAAGCGAAAAAGCGGAAGAAGGTGCAAAAAACGACCGCCCCACTACACACCGCAGCAAACGCACAGAAAACAAACGCGCTGAAGCCGACAAATCAGAAAAAACACAATCCGACAACAGCAGCCCTGCCGCTCAAAACACACCTCAAGCAGACAGCCAGCCGGTAGCAAACAAAGCCGCAGACAGCAAACCGGCCGCACAAGCAGCAGAAAACAAACCGGCAAAAGCCAAAGCCCCCGAGTCCAAACCGACTCCGAAAGCCGAGCCTGAAGCCAAATCACAAGCCAAACCGCGCAATAAAGACAATCTCGACAACCTGTTTTAAACAGACGGCACACCCGTCACGTTCAGACGGCCTCCATGCCGTCTGAAACAAGAAGGAAACCTCATGGACAAAGTCATCATCAAAACCCCCGAAGAAATCGAAAAAATGCGCGAACTCGGCCGCTTGGTCGCCGAAGCCCTCGATTACATCGGCCAATTTGTCAAACCCGGCGTAACCACCAACGAAATCGACAAACTCGTTTACGACTACCACGTCAACGTTCAAGGCGGTTATCCGGCCCCCCTCAACTACGGCAACCCGCCCTACCCGAAATCCTGCTGCACCTCCGTCAACCACGTCATCTGCCACGGCATTCCCGATGACAAGCCGCTGAAAGAAGGCGACATCGTCAACATCGACCTGACCATTAAAAAAGACGGCTTCCACGGCGATTCCAGCCGTATGTTTACCGTCGGCAAAGTCTCCCCGATTGCCCAACGCCTGATCGACGTGACCCACGCCTCCATGATGGCAGGTATTGAGGCGGTCAAACCCGGCGCCACCCTCGGCGATGTTGGCTATGCCTGCCAACAGGTTGCCGAAAATGCCGGCTACTCCGTAGTACAGGAATTCTGCGGACACGGCATCGGCCGCGGTTTCCACGAAGCGCCGCAAGTGGTCCACTACGGCCGCAAAGGTCAGGGCCTCGTCCTCAAACCGGGCATGATTTTTACCATCGAGCCGATGATCAACCAAGGCAAACGCCATCTGCGCATCCTGAACGACGGTTGGACAGTGGTCACCAAAGACCGCTCACTCTCCGCCCAGTGGGAACACGAAGTTTTGGTTACCGAAACCGGCTACGAAATCCTCACCATCAGCCCAGCCAGCGGTAAGCCTTAACCTTGAAAAAACCTTCAGGCCGTCTGAAAACATAGATTCAGACGGCCTGAAATTTATTCGCATTCTCAACCTATAAAACCGAATAAAAACTCGAAATTAAGTTTTTACCCAAATTGAATTGTTTAATTATGTAAAAATTTGCTTACGCCATATTTAAGATAAACGCATAATTTAATGATTTATATAATGAAAATTTACCGAAATAATGAATTAAGAAATATTTACACAAATTATGGCAGACAGCGGAAAACTTCTTTCGAATATACTGTCTAATTATCTAGATCAGTCATTTGCAATACGCCCACATATCACCCCAAAAGCCTACAGGAAAAGGGATGCCGGCATTCTTGCAGACCCATTTTTATGCCTAGAGGCATGCAACAAATACCACAATAAGGAAGATTCATGAAATCGTTCGAAAAAATTGAAAACATCCGCGATATCCGTAAAAAACTCGGCCTGAACCAAATGGACTTCTGGAGCCGCATTGGTGTGACTCAATCCGGTGGTTCCCGTTACGAATCCGGCCGCAATATGCCTAAACCTGTACGCGAATTGCTGCGTTTGGTACACATCGAGCGCGTAGATTTGGCTAAAGTCAACCGTGACGACTTGGCCGTTGCGTCCCTGCTGAAAAACCGCGACCCTGAGTTGTACGCTTCTCTGAAAAAAGAAGCCAAAGCCGACAAAGGCAAATAATCAAGCTATTCAAAAGGCCGTCTGAAACTCTTTTCAGACGGCCTTTTTCCTTTCTACACCCTAAGGGCATGTCGCATACATGCCCTTTTCTATTTACGGCTGATACTGTTTGAAATAGTCCAACACGGTTTGCGGCAGCCATTGCAGATTCAGACAGCCTTGATCGCGGCTGACAAAGCCGACATGACCGCCGTATGCCGGTTGCAGCAGCGTAACGGCCGAGGACACGTCCCGCCCGGTCGGCAGGGCTTCCGGCGGCAGGAAAGGGTCGTTGACGGCATTAAGCAACAGCAACGGCGTATCCACGCCTTTCAGGAATGGTTTGCAGGAATTGCGGCGATAGTAATCATGACGGTCGGCAAAACCGTGTAGCGGCGCGGTAAAGCGGTCGTCAAAGTCGCCAAGCGTTTTGCAGTTTTGCTGGCTTAAGGCCGTCTGAAACCGGGGAATCGCTCGGGCTTTCGGCAACAGCGAGTTTAAAAAATAGCGCGTGTAAATCAGTCGCGTCATGCCATGATCGAAACGCGTACCTGCCGCCACGGCATCAACCGGCGCGGAAACGACGGCAGAAGCACGCGGAACGGCATTGCTGCCCTGCTCGCCCAAATATTTGGCCAGGGCATTACCCCCCAAAGAAACGCCGACGGCGTAGATGGTTGAATAGCGTTGTGCCAGCGTGTTGAGCATATAAGCGATTTCGGGCGTATCGCCGAGATGGTAGAACACGGGCGCGGTGTTTTCTATGCCGCCGCAACTGCGGAAATGGGCAACCACGCCGTTCCAACCGCGCTGCTGTACGGCTTTCATCAATTCGACCGCGTAATGGCTCTCGCTGCTACCTTCCAGTCCGTGGAACAAAACCACCAACGGCGCATCGGGATCGGCGCTGTCGACAAAATCGTAGGCAACTTGGGTTTTGCCGGTACTGTCGGGCAAAAGCTCGCGGCGGTAGTCGGGCTCTTTGCCTTGCAGCAACTTGGCAAACAGAGTGTCGGCATGGCCGTTTCTGAGCCAATAAGGCGTGTTAGGTGAACGTGTATTCATAATTATTTCTTCTATTTTTCAGACGGCCTGAAGATGAGCATATACACCAGCAAGGCAGTCAGCGTGCCGTTTGTCCAGCCTGCCCAAACGTCGGTGGGATAATGCACGCCCAAATAAATGCGTGAGAACCCGGTCAACAGGGCAAAGGAAATACCGCCTATCCAAGCGGCGCGGCGATAGCGCGTGCGGCGGCAAAGCAATATCAGCATGACGGCAATGGCGGCGGAAAACGTACTGTGGCCGCTGGGGAAGGAAAAATTGCTCTCTTCAATCAGGCGCTGCCAAAGCAGCGGACGTTCGCGTGCAAACCATACTTTCACAATCAGCATGTTCACAGTCGGCACCAATGCCGCCAACACGCAAAACAGTGCTTCACGCTTCTTATTGGTGAAATATAGGGCGGCAGCAACCGCGCCGATCAGCGGCACGGCAATCGCGGTTTTACCCAGATAGTGCAACACGGTGGCAATCGGGTCAAACCATGTTCCCGCGTGGGCATGGACAGCGTGCATCAGCGGCGGCTCAAAAGCAAAGCCGCCATATTGCGCCAGCCAAATACCAATGATGAGGGTCGGCGGTAAAAACAGCAAAGAGGCAAAAATCAGTGCGCGTCTGGATTGGGCTGGGGATAAGTGCATTATTCCACCGTTTCTTTCAAAGTCGCGCCAATCGCCTGCAAACCCTGCAACGCATCTTCCCACGCAGCATCCAGCAAGCGGCAGGCCTCGCCTTCCGCCTTAATGCCGAACTCGATATGCGGCGGAATATAACGACCGTCTGGATCGGTACGGCCCACGGTGGGCAGGCTGTACGAACGGATACCGACGTAGGTACGCTCAAGATGTTCCATAATCGGCGTAATGCGCGATTCGGGTTGGTCGAACACATACACGCTGCGGCTGCCGCGTTCGGTTTGGTTGAAGCGGTCGGCGTAATAAGTTTCCAATACCCATTCGGCCATCGGGTGCGCCATCACGGGGAAGCCGGGGAAGAAATAATGCTCGCGGATGGAAAATCCGGCGATGTTGTTAAACGGATTGGGCACCAATTCCGCGCCTTCGGGAAAATCCGCCATTTTCAGGCGTTGGGCGTGTTCCGGCGAATCAAGCGGCTCGCCGCGTTTCCGGGTCACGCCTTCGATAAACTTGGCGGCTTCAGGATGACGGACGACAGGCAAATCCAAAGCAGCAGCGGCGGCTTGGCGCGTATGGTCGTCAGGTGTAGAGCCGATACCGCCGGTAACGAAAGTCGGCAGGCCGTCTGAAAAACTGCGGCGCAGCTGTTTGACCAGCAATTCGGGTTCGTCGGGCAGATATTGCACCTGATTGAGCTTCAGCCCGTGCGATTCCAATAAAGATTTGAAAAAGGCGAAATGCTTGTCTTGGCGGCTGCCGTGTAAGATTTCGTCGCCGATGATAATGAGGTTAAAAGCGTTCATGATGAGGTTTCTTTAATACGGCCCTCCGAACATTCAGACGGCCTAATTGCTGACAATGTATTCCATTTATAAGATAATGGTTTCAACTTTTCAAGTCTGGAGAAATTCCCATGAGCCAAAACCATACCATTTTACAAAATCTCCCCGTCGGCCAAAAAGTCGGCATCGCCTTCTCCGGCGGCCTTGATACCTCCGCCGCGCTGCTGTGGATGAAACTCAAAGGTGCGCTGCCTTACGCCTACACTGCCAACCTTGGCCAGCCCGACGAAGACGACTACAACGCCATTCCTAAAAAAGCGATGGAATACGGTGCAGAAAACGCCCGCTTAATCGACTGCCGCGCACAATTGGCACATGAAGGCATCGCCGCCATCCAATGCGGCGCGTTCCACGTTTCCACCGGCGGCATCGCCTACTTCAACACCACGCCTTTGGGCCGCGCCGTTACCGGCACCATGCTCGTTTCCGCCATGAAAGAAGACGATGTGAATATCTGGGGCGACGGCAGCACCTACAAAGGCAACGACATCGAGCGTTTCTACCGCTACGGCCTCTTGACCAATCCCGCGCTGAAAATCTACAAACCTTGGCTCGACCAACAATTTATCGACGAACTTGGCGGCCGCCACGAAATGAGCGAATTTCTGATTGCCAACGGCTTCAACTACAAAATGTCGGTGGAGAAAGCCTACTCCACCGACTCCAATATGCTCGGCGCGACGCACGAAGCCAAAGACTTGGAATTTCTCAACAGCGGCATCAAAATCGTTAAGCCTATCATGGGCGTTGCCTTCTGGGACGAAAACGTCGAAGTCAAACCCGAAGAAGTCAGCGTGCGCTTTGAAGAAGGCGTGCCGGTTGCATTAAACGGCAAAGAATACGCCGATCCTGTCGAACTCTTCCTCGAAGCCAACCGCATCGGCGGCCGTCACGGCTTGGGCATGAGCGACCAAATCGAAAACCGCATCATCGAAGCCAAATCGCGCGGCATCTACGAAGCCCCGGGCATGGCATTGTTCCACATCGCCTACGAACGCTTGGTTACCGGCATCCACAACGAAGACACCATCGAACAATACCGCATCAACGGCCTGCGCCTCGGCCGCCTGCTCTACCAAGGCCGCTGGTTTGACAGCCAAGCCCTCATGTTGCGCGAAACCGCCCAACGCTGGGTTGCCAAAGCCATCACCGGCGAAGTCACCCTCGAGCTGCGCCGCGGCAACGACTACTCGATTCTGAACACCGAATCGCCTAACCTGACCTACCAACCCGAACGCCTGAGCATGGAAAAAGTCGAAGACGCAGCGTTCACACCGCTCGACCGCATCGGCCAACTGACCATGCGCAACCTCGACATCACCGACACCCGCGCCAAACTGGGTATTTACTCGCAAAGTGGTTTGTTGGCATTGGGCGAAGGCTCCGTATTACCGCAGTTGAATAATAAGGAGTAGAATCAGGGGGCTTTAAAGCCCCCTTGTTTTCAAAGGAATAAAATGAAAGAATATAAAGCCGTCATTTATCAAGAGAACCTGCTGTCCAGTTTGGTTTTCGGCAGCGCCAAAATCAATCCGGTCAAATTCAGCGATTTCCTCAACAGCCACGCTTCGCAAGGCTGGAAGGTCGTTACCATGGAAAAAGACCAGCGCCGCATGCTGCTGTTTTTCGTGCGTGAAGCCTACGTCGTCATTTTGGAAAAAGAACGTGTTTAAACTCGGCGTCTATGCCTGTCTCGGATTATTCGAAAGATTGGAGCCATGACAATCAACGATTTTTGGAACATCATTGATCAAGCACGTCCTGAATCTCGCAATATTGGGGAATTCAACCAAAACTTGAATCGGTTATTGGAATCTTTACCAGATGAGGATTTATTATATTTCGATTATTTCTTTAAGATGTACGAATGCACAATTATTGCCAGTCCCAATAGATTAATTTGGTCTGCGCTATCTTTGGTATACGGTGGTAAGCATAAATACAATACTTATGGCTTCGCAGCTTGGCTGATTTTGCAAGGTAAAAGCCACTATCTTGCTGTTTTACATGATGCCGATCGGCTGGCTGATACTGAAGCTACTCAAAACTATTGCAGTGGTAGTTTGAAGGGGCATGAGCATGAGTTTCCTGAACAACGTTACTTGGCAGGCAGAATATACAGCAAGAGAAACCGCATTGGTATTCGCGCATTCGAAAAAACTACCAAAGAATTCGCTCCAAAAGCCAACACAGAGTGGCAAAAAATCGAACAGCAAGAATTAAACTCTCCCACCTTTCAGTCCAATAGAAATTGGACACTGGAAGACCTTGCTGTGATACTACCCAATACCTATCAAAAATATATATGTGTATGAATGTACAATTAAATACATATCCGAAAAGAAAATGAAAGACGACGGATTTATCAACTGATACCGCTTTAAAAACACCCTATTTTGAAAACTTAACGCAACATCCTTGTTTAATAGACAAGGTCGTCTGAAATTTAAGTTTCAGACGACCTTATTACCCTTCCCAAATTTATCAAATACCATGAAATTCTTTTCTCACTTTTATCTTGAAAACCATATGTATTTCAACGACTACTTGAAATACGTCCTGATTTTCGCCGCCCTCGTCATCCTCCTGCTCGCCGTATCGCAATACCTGCGCCACCGCATGGACACCAAATACCGCGACCTGAGCATTATTGCGCTGTTGTTGCTCATCCTCATCTGCGGCACGCAATATCTTTCATACAGCGAGCGTCAAAACTTTGCCGCCGATACTTCGCGCATGGTGGGTTTTCTCAATGCCTTGATTGAAAACCAAAAAGTTGAAAAACAAGACATCATCGTCAACAGCACGCGCCTGTTCAACGGCATGATTATCGGCATCAAAAACCAATACTACGAAGTCCATTTCAATCAAGACTTCTCCGCCTACACGCTGACACCCATCAATTTGGTCAACAACAATATCGAACTCATCGATAAAGAATAACAGGATACACACACATGGAAGCATACTCCCTGCTCGCCCTCAAACTACTGATGGGTATTTTAGGTTTGATTTTGCAAATCAACCTCTTAGGTAAAGGCAACCTCGCGCCGACCTCCGCCATGGACCAAGTGCAAAACTATGTACTCGGCGGCATCATCGGCGGCGTGATTTACAGCGACAGCGTCGGCCTGCTGCAATTTTTCCTCGTGCTGATTTTGTGGACGCTGTTGGTCTTGAGCCTGAAATTCATCAAAAACCACAACCGCTGGGTCAAATCCATCATTGACGGCAAATCCGTCTGGGTCATCGTCAACGGCAAAATCCAAACCGATGAATGCATGAAAAACGGCATCAGCGCACACGACCTCATGTTCAAACTCCGCGCCGCCGGCATCTACGAAATCTCTGCCGTCAAACGCGCCGTGATGGAACAAAACGGCCAGCTCACCGTCATCCAGTACGGCGACGAGAGCCTGCGCTATCCGCTGATTACAGACGGCCAAGTCGACCCCGACATCCTCGAAATCATTAAGCGTGACGAAGAATGGCTGAAACAAGAACTCGACCGCCTCCACCTTGAAGCCTCACAAGTCTATATCGGCGAATACATAGACGGAAAATTGGTGGCACACCGTTATCCTTCTTGATTTGAAAATAGCAGGCCGTCTGAAACCTTGTTTTCAGACGGCCTTTTTGTATTCAGCCCAAACACTGATTTTTTAATCGCGATATTCAAACGTTGTGCCCAAAAATTGAGCCAGTGCGGAGACGTGGGAATGTCGGGGGTCTTTGACGGCGGTCAGCAATAAAATATTGCCGTGCTGTTTTTCCAAATCCAGCAGCTGCTTGATGGCGGCTTGCTCCGTATCGCCATGCAGCTCTTCATGATAACGGCTGACAAAACCGTCGAAATTTTGAGTCGGATTTTCGTGATACCAGCGGCGCAGGTTTGCACTGGGCGTAATGTCTTTCAGCCAAAGCGCCGTAGCGAAAACTTCTTTATGGACGCCGCGCGGATAGAGGCGGTCGATAAAGACGGCGGTTTGTTTAGAATCGGGTTGATAGGCGTAAATGCGCTGTACGGTAAACATTTTTTCTCGTCTCCAATGGATTCAGGCCGTCTGAAAATTCAGACGGCCTGATGTTTTTTAGGTTTAGAACAGTTTTTTGACTTCGGCTTCAATATCTTCGGCTCGCATAAAGGTTTCGCCGATCAGGAAAGTATGCACGCCGTGGCCGCGCATGAAATCGACGTCTTCTTTGTTGCGGATGCCGCTTTCGGTGACAACGGTTTTGCCGTTTAATTCGGGCAAGAGGTCGAGGGTTTGTTGCAGGGTCACTTCAAACGTACGCAGGTCGCGGTTGTTGACGCCCCACAACGGCGTGGTCATGTTGCGGCATTTTTCCAGCTCGGACGCATCGTGCAACTCCAACAATACAGTCATGCCCAATTCGTGGGCGACGGCTTCAAAACGCTCAAGCTGCTCGGCTTCCAATGCGGCGGCAATCAGAAGAACCGCATCCGCACCCCACGTGCGCGCCTGATAGATTTGGTATTCGTCGATGATAAAGTCTTTACGCAAGACCGGCAGCGCCACGGCCGCACGCGCCTGTTTCAAATACTCGGGCGAGCCTTGGAAATAAGGTTCGTCCGTCAACACGGACAAACAGGCCGCGCCGGCTTTTTCATAGGCAACGGCAATTTCGGCAGGATGAAAATCAGGACGGATCAGGCCTTTGCTCGGGCTGGCTTTTTTGACTTCGGCAATAATGGCGGGCAGGTTTTGTGCGTGTTTTGCACGGATCGAGCCGATAAAGCTGCGAACCGGCGCAGCAACCTGCGCTTGGGCTTTGATGTCTTCCAAGGAAACGGCGGCTTTTTGGGCGGCCACTTCTTCTGCTTTGGTGGCAAGGATTTTGTTGAGAATATCGGTCATGGCGTTTTTCTATTGGGGCTGATTTTCGGGTTTGAGTCGTGCAACATGCTGCCGCAGATTAGATTTCAGACGGCCTGAATGTCGCTATTTTAATGGTTTGAAAAAAGGCGGGCAAGAATGCCCGCCTTTGCGTCTGCTTCAATTTAGTGATGAATGCCCAAAACGGACGCGTTGTGGCTGATGATTTCGTCCGCCAAAGACGGATTGTCGTTCAGCTTGATACCGTAGCCGGGCACCAATTCTTTCAGACGGCCTGACCATGATTCGGCATGATCTGGGAAGCATTGGTTGATCAGCTTAATCATCAAAGGTACGGCGGTTGATGCACCTGGGGACGCGCCCAGCAATGCGGCCAGCGAGCCGTCGGCATGGGCGACGATTTCGGTACCAAATTGGAGTATGCCGCCTTTTTTCGGGTCTTTTTTGATGATTTGCACACGCTGACCGGCGGTAATCAGTTCCCAGTCGTCAGGATTGGCTTCCGGATAATACTCTAAGAGCGAAGTGAAGCGTTCTTCTTTGGTTTTACGCAATTCGCCCAAGAGGTATTTGGTCAGCGGCATATTAGCCCAACCGGCGCGGAGCATAGGATAGAGGTTGTCCATTTGGATGGACATCGGCAGATCCATGAGCGAGCCTTGTTTGAGGAAGTTGGGGCGGAAGCCTGCATACGGGCCGAACATCAAATGGCGTTGGCCGTCCACGTTGCGGGTATCCAAATGCGGAACGGACATAGGGGGCGCGCCGACGGAGGCTTGGCCGTACACTTTGGCGTTGTGTTGCGCGGCCGTTTCGGGATTGCTGTTGCGGAAGAAGAGGCCGGAAACCGGAAAGCCGCCGTAGCCTTTGCCTTCGGGGATACCGGATTTTTGCAGCAGGGTCAGTGCGCCGCCGCCTGCGCCGAGGAAGACGAAACGGGTGCGGAGTGTCAACGGGTCGTCATCCTCTTTGGTGCTGCTGGTTTTCAGCACCCATGCGCCGTCCGATTCGCGGTTGAGGTCGTCGACATGGCGGTTGAATTTGATTTTTACGCCTTTGTCGCTCAAGTATTTGACCATCTGGCGGGTCAGGCTGCCGAAATCGACGTCTGTGCCTTCGGCGGAGTAGTTGGCGGCAATGGATTGGTTTTCATCACGGCCGTTGACAACCAGCGGCGCCCATTCGGCAATTTTGGCGCGGTCGGTAGAAAACTCCATTTTTTCAAAGAGTTTTTGGTTTTTGAACACGTCGAAACGTTTTTGCAGATAACTGCAATGGTCGGCGTTCATCACCAGCGACATATGGGGGACGGAATTGATGAAAGTGCGGTCGGTCAGTTTGCCTTCTTCGACCAAAGTCGCCCAAAATTGGCGGCTGATATGGAATTGTTCGGCAATATTGAGGGCGCGGGTCGGATCGATCGTGCCGTCGGCAGTCAGGGGCGCATAGTTCAATTCACACAGCGCAGAGTGTCCCGTACCGGCATTGTTCCATGCATTTGATGATTCCAACGCTACATCTTCCAAGCGTTCGATCAGGGTGATTTCCCAAGATGGTTCGAGTTCTTTGAGCAATACGCCCAAAGTGGCGCTCATAATGCCGCCGCCTACTAATACGACATCGGTTGCTTCAGCCATGGTTTTACTCCTACTAAAGTCAGGCATGGTTTGCCTTGTGGTTATCTATCATTATAAACAACTGATTTCATAGGAATTATTTTGTATTTTTGTTGTGTGTGAAACTTTTTTGCCTGCTGAGTTTCCGAGCGTAAATGGCGGAAGGCAGTTTCGGTTTGGGTTCCAGATTTCAGGTCTTTATAATATGTTATTGAGAATTTAGTAGATTTTACGGAGAAATGCAAAGATTTTCTGTTCGGTTCATATAAAAATAAGAGATTAGGCTGTCTGAAAACGTTTTTTTAACCTTTATCCGCCAACGTTTGCCAAGAAAAAAGAATTTTTCATTTCTTTTTTAATTGACCGTTTTTGTCAGCAATTTCAGCGCTAACAAACGTGAATCAACCGCCAATCTGCTATCATTTCAACTTATTTTCCCAAGGCAAACCGCCATGTATCTGACACAAGAAAAGCCCTACCGCCCCCTATTGGTCGCACTGATGTTCCTCACCCTGCCACTGGCGATGATATTGCACAATATCGTGCAAATCGCCTTTTCAGACGGCCAAGGCCTGCTGATAACGGTCAAAGACGGCACATGGGCATGGCAAAGCGGTTGGCAGGATTCCGTCGCATGGTTCGTCTGCGGCATGTTTGCCTTCCTCAACCTGCCGATTGCCGGCGGGCTGACCAAACTGGCGTATAAAAAAATGATGCGCCGGCATTCGCGTTACGCCATCTTCCTTGCCGGGGTCGCAGCGTGTGCCTCGGCGGCGGCAGGATTAATTTTTGAAGCCATCTTAGGCAATGCCGCATTGGCCGGTATGCGCGGACAAGGCGTGTTCTACTACACCCTCTCCGTGTGGATCATCGCCATGCTGACCCTGCCCAAACAGCTTACGCGCGCGCCGGAGCAGCCCATCGTCTTTCACAAAATGAAACGTTGATTCAACAGGTACAAACATTTTCAGACGGCATGCTTTCCGTTACCATTACATCCAACGCGTTTTAACCAATAAGGAATAACAAATGAATCAGGCGCAACAGCTCCGCGACGGCATACAGACACTAGGTTTGGACATCGACGAAGCCAAACAGGCCAAACTGCTAGACTATGCCGCCCTGCTGCAAAAGTGGAACAAAACCTACAACCTGACCGCCCTGCGCGATCCCGCCCAAACCGTCAGCCATCATTTGCTCGACAGCCTGACCCTCCTGCCCTATATCGAACACGCCCAAACCATGCTCGACGTCGGCTCCGGCGGCGGACAGCCCGGCATACCCACCGCCATCTGCCGCCCCGACCTCGACATCACCCTCCTCGATGCCAACACCAAAAAAACCGCCTTTCTGCAACAAGCCGTCATCGAACTCGGCCTTAAAAACGTCTGCGTCATCAGCGGCCGCGTAGAAGCCGCTGCCGACTGCCGTGCCGACGTCATCACCAGCCGCGCCTTTGCCGAACTCGCCGACTTCGTCAACTGGACCGAACACCTCCTCAAAGACGGCGGCTACTGGGCTGCCATGAAAGGCGTATATCCGCAAGAAGAAATCGACAAACTGCCCGAAAGCGTCGCCGTCGAAAAAGTCGAAGCATTGCACGTCCCCCAACTCAATGCCGAACGCCATATCGTCATCATCCGCAAAAAGGCCGTCTGAAAACAACCCAAGCATACCGAATAACGGTACAATCCAGCCATCCACACTTAACACGACAGCAAAGCACATGAGCGCACAAATCCTCGCCGTCGCCAACCAAAAAGGCGGAGTCGGCAAAACCACCACCACCGTCAACCTAGCCGCCTCCCTAGCCTCCAAAGGCCGCCGCGTCCTCGTCGTCGACCTCGACCCCCAAGGCAACGCCACCACAGGCAGCGGCATCAACAAAGCCACCATCGAAAACGGCGTTTACCAAGTTGTCCTCGGCGAAACCGACATCCCCAACGCCGTCGTCCGCAGCAAAGAAGGCGGCTACGACGTATTGGGCGCCAACCGCACACTGGCCGGCGCAGAAGTCGAACTCGTCCAAGAAATCGCACGCGAAATCCGCCTCAAAAACGCCCTGCAGCTCGTTGCCGACGACTACGACTACGTCCTCATCGACTGCCCCCCGTCCCTGACCCTGCTCACCCTCAACGGCCTGGTCGCCGCCAACGGCGTCATCGTCCCCATGCTTTGCGAATACTACGCCCTCGAAGGCATTTCCGACCTCGTGGCCACCGTCCGCAAAATCCGCCAAGCCATCAACCCTGACCTAGACGTAACCGGCATCGTCCGCACCATGTACGACAGTCGCAGCCGCCTCGTCGTCGAAGTCAGCGAACAGCTCAAACAACACTTCGGCAACCTGCTCTTCGACACCGTCATCCCCCGCAACATCCGCCTAGCCGAAGCCCCCAGCCACGGCCTCCCCGCCCTCGTCTACGATGCCCACGCCAAAGGCACCCAGGCTTATCTAGACTTGGCCGATGAACTGATTGCACGGTTGGAAAAATAAACAGAAATATGAATATAAAAAGGCCGTCTGAAAGTTGAAAAGTGCTTTCAGACGGCCTTTGGTTTGATTGGAAAGAATATTTTTTCAAAAGACCGCGTGCGTGCGTACCGCGCACACCCTACATACGGGTTTTGTGGGATTGCAGGTAGGGTGTGTGCCCAAAGGCACGCACGCGGTTGGATACAGGCTACGGCTTGCTAGACAGGCTACGCTGGCTACACATAAATTTCAAATTCTTTGTGATTCATAGGTAGGGTGTGTGCCCGAAGGCACGCACGCGGTTTGATGTAGGCTACAGCTTGCTTGCCCTGCTGAAAATACAGCAGTCCGCGTTCGGTGATATGGGGCGGGAACAGGTGGAGCGGGTGGATACGGGGCATGGTTTGCTTCCAAGAAGTGGTTGAAACATGGGGAGTTTACTGGTTCGGGCGACGTTTGGGGAGAGGGTAGTGGGAATTCTTGTTTGGCGAAGTGGTAAAAGGTCGTCTGAAAATGGGTTTCAGACGACCTTTGGGGGGGAAGAACAGAGGTTTACAAGACAAACATGTGTACTACACAGCTTGAACACGAATTCCAAATTTTGTGTGTCTTGTAGGTAGAATTCGTGTAGGAAGGCAAGAACGCGGCTGGCTACGGTCTGCTAACTTACTTACAAAATATTTAATTTGATAAATTTAAAATATAGATAAATGGTTATTATTGCAGTTATTGTTAGATAACACCCAAAAACAAAAAACATCATTATTCTTCTAGTTTTCATATTTGCTTCATATTCAGAAGAATAGGTTTCTGCTTGGTAAATCATTATTGAAATATACTCCTCCAAGCTAAATTTCATTTTTTCCTCATTACTATATAATTGATATTGGTAAGTAGTGTTATGAATGCTTTCTTGTTCTTCTTGTTGAATCTTAATATTTATCCTATACAATTCTTGTATCAAATGAAATATTTCTTCAGAATAGTAATCAAATTGTCGTTGCATTCTTAGTCTCTGATTTTGTGTACAATATCCAGACCATATAAAAATTAAACTAGAGGGCTTTTCTTCTATCTGTTTTTCACTATAAAAAATATCTGGATACTTGTCAAAAGAAAAAATTACATTCACTGGATCATCATTAGATTTTTTAGAAAAAAACAATGAATTCATTTTAAGGCTTTTATTAAATAGCCCTGCTATATATGCCGAATACAAAGCCACTCCTTTTGTCCTATTGGCATATACTGCTAACGTATCTCTTCCTTTATAAGGCACGATTATTGCAAAAGAAGGGGGTAAATTTTGTAAGTCAATGGGTTGCATTCTTTCGAAAGGAGGTATTTTCATTTTACACCTTTACAAATTTTATTAAGGATAGCTGCAGAAGAATTTTTATCATCGTAATCATTTTTATTAGTATACTCTATATATTCAGACTTATCTCCAAAATACTTTTTCCAATCCTCGTGAAGATTTTTATAATTCTTTTGCAAAGTCTCTTTACTTGTTTCAGCTGATTTATTCCAAAGGTCTTTTTTGTTCACAATAAATAGACTGGGAATGCTTTTTTTATTATCATAATTTCCATCTACGTTGTCTTTAATTTTTTTGATAAAATTTTTAACATCATTTTGTCGGCTCCAAACAATTTTTTTGGAAACATGAGATTCAGAGTGATCTACCATCAGGACAATAAAATTAGCTAGCTTCAATACTTGATAAGCATGATATATTTGCTCTCCGCTCATATCAATTAAACATAGGGCTTGATTCTCGTGTATTTTTATTCTTCCTTCAATATTCTGAGTTCTACTTTTAGCAAATCGCTCATGAAAAAAAGAATTGATTAGGGTAGTTTTCCCAACATTAGACAACCCAATAATAATAATTTTAGGTGTTAAATGAAGATTTTTAATTTCGTCTATATTTAAAATTTCTCCTTCTTTTATTTTTTTTATTTCTGAAAAAGGCTGTTTAATGATAATTAAAATAATTAATATGACTAAAGGAAGTGAAAGAGCTATTATCCATAAATGAAGGTTTTTAATACCTAAAATAGTGGGGGTTGTTATGCCGAGAGTGGCAAAAAAGCTTATTATTCCACATGGTATAAGTATTATTTTATAATATTTCTTTATTAAAAGAATAAGTATTTTTATATGCAAATTAAGTTTGTTAAATTTTTTCATAACTATCTTTGTAATTCAAATAAATTAACCATATTAGTTTATGTGCTGAATTGTAATATTATTCCAAATATCATGCAGTTACTTATTAAAGTATGCACTAATTTCTAAAAATTGTTGTTAAATAATAAAAATTTTATTTCTAAATTAATTCATCATAAAAATTTTAAAAATTTATGTATATTATCATAATTTTATAGTTAAGGTGATTTCACCGCTATTATGCTGTTTCCAATCTACCTCAAAATTCCCCACTCCTTCAACAACCGCTTCATCGATACTGGATACGGTGTCTTCAACTCCTGCGCAAACAGCGACACTCTCAATTCTTCAATCATCCATTTAAACGCGGCGAGGTCGTCTGAAACGGGTTGTCCTTGTTTCACTAAGCTGTCGGTTTTTTCCTGCCACATTTGTTCCAGCTCTTGAATATCGGCTTCGCGGGCTGCGTCACGGGCGGGGTTGCCGCTGTATTTTTCGAGGCGCAGGGTCATGGCTTTGAGGTAGATGGGCAGGCGTGGCCATTGTGCCCACGGGGTGTGGGTGGCGAAGCCGGCGGCGAGCAGGGTTTGCAGGCGTAGTCTTAGAAGGTGGGTGAGCGGGTGTTTGCCGAGTTTGCCGTTGAGTTCGGCGTAGGCGGCGGCGGTTTCCTGTAGGTAGCGGCTGAGGGCTTCTTTGACGGCGGGCAGGCGGCTGCGGGCGCGTTTGATTTGCTCTTTGAAGGCTTTTTCGTTGCGCGGCAGCTCGTCTTCGCCGATAAAGGCGCGGTCGCAGACGGCTTGGGTGAGGTCGTCGCGCAGGGTGTCGGCGTTGATGTGTTTGAGTAGCATGGCGGCTTGGGTGAAGCCTTGGATGCCTTTGTTCAGGTCTTTAACTTGTTCTTTTAGTTGTAGTTTCATGAGTTCGATCACGCCTAATCTATGGGTTTGTTCGGCGGCGGCGGACGTGTCGAACAGGCGCAGGGCGATGCGGCCGTCTTTTTCTTTTTGCAGGCCAAGGTAGCCGGTAAGCTGTTGTTTGCCGCGTGCGAATTTGATGGATTCGGGCAGGGTGCCGATATCCCATGTGGTAACGTTGTCGCGCTCAAATTCTTGGGTGTTGTCGCGGAAGGTGACGGCGGCAGCTTGGCCGAGCTGTTGTTGCAATTCGTGCAGTTTGCGGCCGCCGGCAAGCTCTTGTCCTCCGTCGTCGATAATGCGCAGATTCAAATAGCAATGTTCGGGCAATTCTTGCGCCGCCCATGCGTCTTGGTCGATTTGCTCGAGAATCCGCATATCGCCGGCACTTTTGGCGATAAAGTGCGCCAACTGGGGAATGATGGACGCTTGGCGGTCGGGATTGCTTTCGAGGAATTTGGTGATGAAATCGGGGACGGGCACGCAAATGCGGCGGATTTGCTTCGGCAGGGCTTTAATCAGCAACTGGATTTTTTCGCGTAACATACCGGGCACCAGCCATTCGAGCGACGGCGCGTGCAGGCGGTTGAGGACGGTCAGCGGCACGGTCATGGTCACGCCGTCGAGCGGATGGTGCGGCTCGAAGCGGTAGGAAAGTTTGAACTTGCCGTCTGCGGTTTGCCAGAATTTGGGGAACTGCTCTTCGGTAATGTGCGCGGCGGCGTGTTGCATCAGATCGTCGCGGCTTAGGAACAGCAGGCGCGGATTGTCGCGTTCGGCGGTTTTGAGCCAGGCTTCAAAGGTGCGAATATCGGCAAGGGGTAAAGGTTTCAGACGGCCTTTTTGAGATGCTGGCTGCTTTTTGGGTTTTGGGTCGTCTGAAACATTTTGTCGGGTATGTGAACTCGGTTCACGCTCGCGGTTGTCCGCATCATTGGAATCCGTATGCATGGCTTGTGCCACACGTCCTGCGTTGCGCTGGTTTGCTTGTCCGTTTTGATCGACTGTCTTGTCCGACTGGGTTTGTCCGCCCTCTTCACTTCCCCAAATGCCGCCTTTTGCATCTTTCCACACCAGCTCGGGCAGGCGTTCGTTATAAAACGCGAACAGGGCTTCGTCGTCGACCAATACGTCTTGCTTGCGCGATTTGTGTTCGAGTTCGGTAATTTCTTTAATCAGCTTTTTATTGTGGGTAAAAAAGGCCGTCTGAAGATTGCTTTCCTGCGCCACCAATGCGCCGCGGATAAAGATTTCACGCGCTTCTTCGGGCGCAACTTTGCCGTAAGACACGGGGCGGCGCGGCAATACGGTCAGGCCGTAAAGCGTCACGCGTTCGCTGGCGACGACTTCGCCGCGTTTTTGTTCCCAGTGCGGCTCGAAATAATGATAGCGGACGAGGTGCGGCGCTTCCTGCTCTATCCATTCGGGCTGAATAACGGCGACGTCGCGCGCGTAAAGGCGCGTGGTTTCAACCAATTCTGCCGCCATCACCCATTTGGGCTTGGCTTTGAACAGGGCTGAAGCGGGGAAAAGGTGGAAGCGGCTGCCGCGCGCGCCGGTATAGTCGTTGCCGTCGGGCGATTTCATGCCGACGTTGGCGATAAGGCCGGTCAGTAAGGCGCGGTGGATTTGTTCGTAGCCGGCTTCTTTGGCGGCGCGGATTTGGGCGCGGTGTTGTTTCTTATCCAGTTGTTTTTGTTTGAGTTTAGCTGCCAAATCTTGGTCGCCTTGGCTTTCAGACGGCCTTAATTGTTCTTGGGAAGGAGGTTGCCTAAATGCGGCTTCTTTGGTGGTCAAACCCATTTCAATCGCGGTTTGGGCAAGCTGGTGGTGCAGCTCACGCCATTCGCGCATACGCAGGTGTGACAGGAAATATTGTCGACACCACTGCACCAGCTGCTTGTTGGATAAACCTTTGTCGCGCTCGCGCTGGAAGCTGTCCCAAATATTCAGATAGGCAAGGAAATCGGATTGCTTGTCGGTAAAGCGTTCATGCGCCTTGGCTGCGGCATCGCGCGCTTCCAGCGGCCGCTCGCGCGGGTCTTGAATCGACAGTGCAGACGCGATCACCAATATTTCCGCCATACAGTCGTGTTTCTTCGCCGCCAGCAAAATGCGCGCGATTTTCGGGTCGATAGGCAGACGCGCCATTTGTTCACCGAGCTTGGTCAGGCGGTAGCGCGTGTTGGCACCGATATGGCCCGAACTGTTTTGCAGGCCGTCTGAAACATTGGCTGGGTTGGATCGGGCATCCATGCCTGATCCGCGTACTTGGTTTTTCATATTTTGCATAGTCTTGTCGGTCGGGCATCTTCCCCGACATCATCTTAATTTGTCTTTATTGGTTTTCACGCCGCTTATTGCGGATAAACATATTCCGCCTTACCGTCGCGAATGTTCAAGCTGCCTGCATCGCCTGTAATCAGGTTGCCCGTTACCGAGCCTTCGCTACAACCTGAGACCGGCATATCGTAGCCCAGCGTGTGAATCAGGAACGTTGAAAGTTGCTGGTGGAAGGCAATCTCGCAAGGCGCAAAAGCCTGGTTGGCAGCCTGTTGCACGGCCTTATCCGGGCTATATAACACCAGCGGCACAAGATAGCTGTCAGGCTGCACCGTGCCTTGATTGTAGGTATCTTGGCGCACATACTGGCCATGATCGGAGGTATAGGCAAACAGCCAGTTGCCGTCAGGCTGCTTTTGCAGCTGCTCGAATACGGTTTGAATCATTTGGTCGGTTTTGTGGATGGTGTTGTCGTACTTATCCACAATATTGGCTTCGCCGAATACTTTATCTTGAGGCTGCAACAATGCGCCGTATGGGACGTGCGAACCGCGTTGGTGCAACACGATAAAATGCTTGCCCTGCTGCAAATTGATTTTGCTAAACAGCGGCAGTAGCTTCTCATCGGGCATATTGTCGCCGTTGCCATAGCCAAGTTGCGTCGGCTGAATCAGATGGTCTATCCACTTTTTACCGATTAGGTTCAAAATCGCCATTTCGTTTTCCGCCTGCGCGCTGTAAAAATACGTTTCATAGCCCTGTTCTTTGGCAAGGCGGAACATATTGGTGTCGCCGCTGCTGATTTGCTCATAGCCGTTGGCATGCGGTATCGCATTGAAAAAGCTGGGCAGGGACACAGCCGTCATCAAAGCGGCGGAATAGCTTTGTTTCACAATCGGCTTAAAGTCGGCTTGCGAAAGCTGGGTCAAAAACGGCGAAGTTTCGCGTCCGTAACCAAACAGTTTCAAATGCATCGCGCTTTCACTTTCGCCCATAATCAGGACAATATTTTGAACACTGCCCTGCCCGATTTTGCTTGGCGCTGGCTGTTTGAACACAGGAATCTTGCTTAAATCAAATAACTGATACGGCAACACGCGCCCGACAAAATAGCCGAAGCTGAAATAATTGGCTTTGATACGGCTATATGTCGGTTTGGGCGAAATACCGTGTTCCTGCGTCGTACTGAATGAACGTCCAAAAATCAGCAACATCGCCGCAATAAACAAAATATCGGCGGCAAAATGCGTCTTACGGCGGAACTTGGCAAGGCTGCAAAACAGCACGACTTCCAATACACCCCACACCACAGGCAGCCACAACTTATCCAACATCGACGCGCCCGCGCTGCCGACTTCAGTAATCTCTTTCAGCATCAGCCAATAATTAATGCCCGTCATCCAACTTTGATAAACCGCGTAATGCACATTGTTGGCAATAATGCTGAGCGCGAAAAACACCGCAATCAACAAACGCGTCACCTTATAACGCGCAAACAGATACAGCGCAGCAATCACAAATGTCAGCGCAAACGTTTCCGCAATTTTCGCAGTCGGTAAGGTTTCAATTCCGAATACAAAGCGATAGGCAATTTCGCTGGCAGTCAGTAAAGACGAATACAAAACAAGCGTGAGGAAAGATTTTTTCATCATTAATATTTCACAATAAAAAATTTACCGATTGGGTTTTAAAACCCAATATTCCCTTTTTAATAGTTTTTAGTTTCTCAATGATTTAGGCCGTCTGAAAATGAAACATGGCCTGCCATTTGATTAAGAAAGATTTTATTTTCAGACGGCCTCCACCGCACCCAACTCCAGCAACACTTGAAAACCGTCATTGATATACCGCGAATCGGGCATTTCTAAAAATGGGAATGCCGCCACATCGCCCAAGTTCAGCGATGCCATGCGCAAGATGACGGCGGCGAGGTTGCTGCGGACGATTTCGGGATCGGTAAATTCAGGGCGGCTGTTGAAATCTTCTTCTGAAAACAGTCGGATACATACGCCTGCGGAAACGCGGCCGCAGCGGCCGGAGCGTTGGCGGGCGGCGGCTTGGGAGATTTTCTCTACATGAAGCTGTTCCACTTTCGCCCGTGCGGAATAGCGTTTGACGCGTGCAAGGCCGGTGTCGATGACGTATTTGATTCCCGGTACGGTGAGCGAAGTTTCGGCGACGTTGGTTGCTAACACGATGCGGCGTTTCGCGCCTGAAGGGTGGAAGATTTTGTGCTGCTCGGCGTGTGACAGGCGTGCGAACAGGGGCAGGATTTCGTCGTTGCGGCGCAGCGTGGATTTGCGCAGGGCTTCGGCGGCTTCGCGGATTTCGCGCTCGCCCGGCAGGAACACCAAGATATCGCCGTAGCGCGCCAATTCGTCGGCTGCATCGACAATCGCGTCGGTCAGCTCGACTTCTGCATCGTCTTCGTCTTTGCTGGTCAGCGGGCGGTAGAGGATTTCGACGGGGTAGGTGCGCCCGCTCACTTCCAGCACGGGCGCGCCGTTGAAGTGTTGGGAGAAGCGTTCTGCGTCTATCGTTGCCGAGGTGATGATGACTTTCAAATCGGGGCGGCGTGGCAGCAGTTGTTTCAAATAGCCCAAGAGGAAGTCGATGTTCAGGCTGCGTTCGTGCGCTTCGTCGATGATAATCGTGTCGTAGGCGGCGAGATAACGGTCGGTCTGGGTTTCTGCCAGCAGGATGCCGTCGGTCATCAGCTTGACGCAGGCATCGCGCGAAGTATGGTCGGTAAAGCGCACTTTATAGCCGACCGCGCTGCCGATTTCGGATTTCAGCTCTTCGGCAATCCGCTCTGCTACGGAGCGCGCGGCCAAACGGCGCGGCTGGGTATGCCCGATCAATCCTGCCGCCCCACGCCCGAGTTCCAAGCAAATCTTGGGCAACTGCGTGGTTTTGCCCGAACCGGTTTCGCCGCAAATAATCGTTACCTGATTCTCGGCAATGGCTTTTTTGATTTCGTCGAGTTTTTCGTGAACGGGCAGCGTGTTGTCGAATTCGGGCTTGGGCAGTTTGGACAGGCGTTGCAGATAGAGGTCGTGCGATTTTTTGTATTTTTCCTCGACCTTGGCCAAGCCGCCGTATTTATTGGGGTTTTTAAAGGCAGATCGCAGAAAATGGCGGTCTTTGGAGAGGGTTTGGGCGAAATCGGGTTGCGGCATGATGGTGCAATAAATTAAATAATGTGAAAAGAATGGAATTATAGCAAAAGGCCGTCTGAAACTTGCTTGCTTTCAAGTTTCAGACGGCCTTTGTATGGATAAACCGTTTTAGTCGGCGGCGTGCCAAGGTTTTTGCATACCGGCGTGGAAACTCGGTTTTTCTCCGCCCCACAAGGTGTCGATGTCGTAGAAGTCGCGCACGGCAGGGAGCATGACGTGGACAACGAGGTCGCCTGCGTCGACAAGCGTCCATTCGCCGCTGTCACCTTCGGTGCTGAGGATTTCAAAACCGGCTTCTTTCAAATCGACGGCAACGTTGTTGGCCAATGCTTTGACTTGGCGTGTGCTGTCGCCGCTGGCAATAATCATGCGGGCGAACAGGGAGGTTTTGTCTTGGGTTTCCAAAATAGAGATGTCTTTGGCTTTAATGTCTTCGAGGGCGTTTACGGCCACTTCGACCATTTTTTGCAGGTCTTGCAATTCTTGTTCGTTCATTATTTTCCTAGTTGAAATGTTTTCAGACGGCATTATAGCTTATCTGCCTGAATAAACGCTATTTTTCATAGAGTTTGTGTTGGCGGATGTATTGGGCAACGGGTTGCGGCAGGCCGTCTGAATGGTGGGTTTTGGCGAGATCGGCGCGGATTTGGGTGGAGCTGGTATTGTGCAGCGGCGCGTTGAGGATGCGGACGCTGCCGTTTTGCAGGGCTTCGCCGAGCCATGCGTGCAATTCGCGCGGGGTTTTGTTGAGGTTGTCGCCCTGTCGCATGGCAATGGCGATATGGGTCTGGCGCACGAGGGTTTGCCATTTTTTCCATGTGTGCAGCTGCATCAGGCTGTCGCTGCCCATCAGCCACCACAGTTGCGCGCCGGGAAACTGCTGGCGGAAGATTTGGACGGTGTCAAACGTATAAGTCGCGCCGTCGCGAACGATGTCGCAGTCGCTGGCGGCGAATTTCGGCTCGTCGGCGATGGCGAGTTCAACCATATTGAGGCGCTCTTGTGCCGGCGTGCGCGTGCTGTCTTTGTGGTACGGGTCGCCTGCCGGCAGGAAGACGACGAGATCCAAACCGATTTCGTCGGCGAAGGCGCGGGCGATGTGGAGGTGGCCGTTGTGGATGGGGTCAAACGTGCCGCCGAATAATCCGATGTTTTTCATTTCGTGGTGGTGTCTGCGTTAGATGTTTTGGCCGTCTGAAGCAGGCAGGCTGCCGTCAACAATCAGGTTGAGCTTGCCAGTGGTCGGGTGGATGACCAGGCCGTGGATGGCGATATTGTCGGGCATCAGCGGATGTTTGCGAATCAGCTCGACGGTATGGCGCACACTGTCTTCGACATCGTCAAAACCGGTCAGCCAGCCGTCCAAATCGATACCGGCATTGCGCAGGGTTTCGATACGGTCGTCGGGGATATTGCTGTCGTGTACGCGTTGGAGGAACTCTTCGGCGTGCAATCCGCGCATACCGCAGTCGTGGTGGGCAATGACCATGATTTCTTTGACTTTGAGTTCAAATACGGCCACCAACAAACTGCGCATCACAGAACCCCAAGGGTGGGTCACCAGCGCACCGGCGTTTTTGATGAGCTTGGCATCGCCGTTTTTCAAGCCCAACGCATTGGGCAGCAGCTCAATAATGCGTGCGTCCATGCAGGAAAGGATGGCCAGCTCACGGCCGGGGTATTTGTTGGTAAAGTATTTTTCGTATTCGCCCGTTTCGACGAAATGTTGGTTATAGGCGAGGATTTCGCTCAATTCGCTCATGATGTGCTCGTTTCGGATGGTTTACTCTATTATAGCGGTTTTCGAGTAGTGCGGTTGTTTTGCAAATTCGCCGTAAACGGCTAAAATCGACGTATCTTTAGTTCTTTTGGAGGATGCGCCATGTCTCAGTCTTTCCGTCTTGAACAGGTATTCGCGTCTGATGTCCACGACGCATTGTGGGATTGGGCGCAAACCAGCTATGGCGCATCCGACGATTGGTGCATTCTGTATCTCAACGGCCTGCCTTTAGGCCGTCTGAACCCGTTATGGCGCGAACGCCTCGGGCAAGATTGGACAGGCAGGCAGTCGACCCTTTCAGACGGCCTGAATTTGGAAACCGACAACTGGGCTCAGATGGGTGACAGTTTACAAACTCTGGCGCAACAATGGCGCGATTGCGGTTGGCTCAAAGGTTGGCGCGGTGAAAAGTTCGACATCTGCGACCAGTCGGGCAAGCCTTTATGCGCACTCGAACGCGCCGCCTTCCGTCCGTTCGGCCTGATGAGTCAGGCAGTGCATTTGAACGGATTGGTCGAAACAGAAGACAGTCTGCGCTTTTGGATAGGCCGCCGCAGTCCGCACAAAGCCGTTGATCCGAACAAACTCGACAACCTGACCGGCGGCGGCATCAGCAGCGGCGAGAGGCCGTCTGAAGCTGTCTGTCGCGAAGGTGAAGAAGAAGCTGGCATTCCCGCTTCGTTAACCCCCCATATCCGACCGACTGCCCAGATATATAGTTTGCGCCCCGTTAACCGCGGTGTCCACAACGAAATTCTGTATATCTTCGATATCGTCCTGCCCGAAGACTTCCAACCCGCCAACCAAGACGGCGAAGTCGCCGGTTTTGAACTGATGGACATCCCCACCCTGCTCGATGCCATGTTGGGCGGGCACATGATGCACGATGCCCAGTTGGTCACGATCGAAGCCTGCCGGCGATACGGCCTGATCGACCCCAAACATCCGCTGTCCGCATGGCTCGACAGCATCCGTTGCTGACCCCATTTTTAAAGACCGTCTGAAACCATGTTGCAACTCAAAAACATCAACAAACGCTTCGGCAGCAAAACCGTTGCCCAAGACATCAACCTAACTGTCGAAGCAGGCGAAATCCTTGCCGTACTCGGCCGCTCCGGCTGCGGCAAATCCACCCTGCTCAAAACCATCGTCGGCCTGGTGCGTCCCGACAGCGGCGAAGTCTGGCTCAACGGCGACAACATCACCGACATGCCGTCTGAAAAGCGCAATATCTCGCTGATGTTTCAAGACTACGCCCTTTTGCCGCATTTAACCGCCCTCGACAACGTCGGCTTCGGCCTCAAAATGCGCCGCCTGCCCAAAGCCGAAATCGAAGAACAATCCATGCAGGCATTGCGCGACATCGGTTTGGAACACGAAGCGCAACGCAAACCCGAAAGCCTCTCCGGCGGCGAACAGCAACGCCTTGCCCTCGCACGCGCCCTCATCACGCGCCCGTCGCTGTTGCTCTTGGACGAAGCCTTCTCCAGCCTCGACACCCACCTGCGCCACCACCTGCGCACCCTGACCGCCGAACGCATCCGCAGTCAAAACATCCCCGCCATCCTCGTGACCCACTCCGCCGAAGAAGCCTGCACCATGGCCGACACCATCGCCATCATGCACGAAGGCCGCATTCTCCAACACGGCACGCCGGAAACCCTTATCCGCCGCCCCGTCAACGCCCAAGCCGCCCTGCTGCTCGGTTTGGCCAACACCGGCGACACACGCTACATCCCCCAACACGCCATCCGATTCGACCCGAACGGCACGGCCGTCCGCATCAGCGAAGCCGTCCCCCTCGCCGAAGGCACACGCCTCACCCTCGCCCATCCGCAATACGGCGATTTGATTTGGTATCCCCACGCCGACCACGATACAGACAAACCGCAAACCGGACAGGAAATCCGCATCAGCGTGGATGAAAGTCAGATTGTTTGGTTTGATTGAATTTGATGGATTAAGAAAAAGAAAAAGGCCGTCTGAAAAAACATTCTTCAGACGGCCTTGTCTATTCAATCAAAATCAGTCTTTCAACTTCGCCAACTGATTTTGAACTTTCGCCATTTTGTCTTCCAATTCCGCCAAATCGGCTTTGTCTTTTTCCACCAAATGCGCCGGAGCTTTTTCGGTGTAGCCGGGTTTGGAGAGTTTGGCATTGAGTTTGTCCAAGGCTTTTTGCAGCTTCTCGGCTTCTTTGCTCAAACGGGCGGTTTCGGCGGCTTTGTCGATTTCGACTTTCAGCATCAGGCGCGCGCCGTTGCAGACGGCGACAGGTGCGTCTTCCGCTTCGGGCAGGCTATCCACCAGCTTGGCTTCGGTCAGTCGGGTCAGCGACGGCAAGTATTTGAGCAGGCCTTCGAGTTCTGCGCTGCCTTCGACGAAGAGCGGTGCTTTGACGTTTGGCGCGATACCCATTTCGCCGCGCAGTTTGCGTACTTCTTCCACCAAGTCTTTCAATGCGGCCATTTTGTCGAAGGCCGTCTGAACGATTTTTTCTTTATCGGCTTGCGGATAGGCGGCCAACATGATGCTGTCGGCGGTTTTGGCATTGGCCAGAGGCGCAACCACCTGCCACAGCTCTTCGGTAATGAAAGGCATGATTGGGTGCAGCAGGCGCAGGATGGTTTCGAGTACGCGCACGAGGGTGCGGCGTGTGGTGCGCTGGGTTGTCGGGCAGCCGGTTTGGATTTGCACTTTTGCCAGCTCGATGTACCAGTCGCAATATTCGTTCCACACAAATTCGTACAGCGTTTGCGCGGCAAGGTCGAAGCGGTAGGTTTCAAAGGCTTCGGCAACGGCGGCTTCGGCCTGTTGCAGTTTGCCGATAATCCATTGGTCGGCAAAGGTAAACGCCAACGGCTGCATTTCGTCTTGACCGCAGTCTTTATCTTCGGTGTTCATCAACACGAAGTTGGTGGCGTTCCACAATTTATTGCAGAAATTGCGGTAGCCTTCGGCGCGTTTGAAGTCGAAGTTGACGCTGCGGCCGAGGCTGGCGTAGCTCGCCATGGTGAAGCGCAATGCGTCCGCGCCCATGCTCGGAATGCCTTCAGGGAAGAGTTTTTTGGTTGCTTCTTCCACTTTCGGCGCGGTTTCGGGTTTGCGCAGGCCGGTGGTACGTTTTACCAGCAGTTTTTCCAAATCGATGCCGTCGATCAAATCCACAGGGTCGATGACGTTGCCTTCGGATTTGGACATTTTTTTGCCTTCGTGGTCGCGCACGATGCCGTGGATATACACGTCTTTAAACGGTACTTTGCCGGTGAAGTGGGTGGTCATCATAATCATGCGCGCCACCCAGAAGAAGATGATTTCGTAGCCGGTAACCAAGACGTTGGACGGCAGGAAGGCTTTGAGTTCGTCGGTTTCAGACGGCCAGCCGAGTGTGGAGAACGGCACGAGCGCTGAGGAGAACCATGTGTCCAATACGTCTTCTTCGCGGGTCAAGCCTGTTTTGCCGGCTTGTTTTTCGGCTTCTTCCTGATTGCGGGCAACGTAAACATTGCCTTCGTTGTCATACCATGCAGGGATTTGATGGCCCCACCACAGTTGGCGCGAAATACACCAGTCTTGGATGTTGTTCATCCATTGGTTGTAGGTGTTGACCCAGTTTTCGGGAATGAAGCGCACTGCGCCGCTGTCGACGGCTTTTTTGGCTTTGTCGGCAAGGCTCAAGCCTTTGAATTCGCTGTCAGGCTCGCCGCCGTTTGGCGTGGCGGACATGGCGACAAACCATTGGCTGGTCAGCATCGGCTCAATCACGGAACCTGTGCGGTCGCCTTTCGGTGTCATCAGCGTGTGCGGTTTAATTTCGACCAAGAAGCCTTGTTCCTGCAAATCGGCAACCATTTGTTTGCGCGCGGCAAAGCGGTCCAAGCTCGCATATTTTTCAGGCAGGGCAAAGCCTGGTTGCGCTTCGCCTTTGAAGTTGAACACTTCAGCGTTTGCCAGCACTTTGGCTTCCAAGTCGAACACATTAATCAGGCGCGTGTCGTGGCGTTTGCCGACTTCGTAGTCGTTGAAGTCGTGCGCAGGCGTAATTTTCACGCAACCGGTACCGAAGTCTTTTTCAACGTATTCGTCGGCAATCACTGGAATGGTGCGGCCGGTCAGCGGCAGGATTAATTCCTTACCGATCAAATGGGTGTAACGTTCGTCTTCTGGATTGACGGCAACGGCCACGTCGCCCAGCAACGTTTCAGGACGGGTGGTCGCGACGATAACGGCTTCGGCGGGATTATCGGCCAGCGGATAGCGGATGTGCCACATAGAGCCTTGTTCTTCCACGCTTTCCACTTCCAAATCAGACACTGCCGTACCCAAAACCGGATCCCAGTTCACCAAGCGTTTGCCGCGGTAAATCAAGCCCTGTTCAAACAGGCGCACAAACACTTCGGTAACAGTTTCGGCACGCACGTCGTCCATCGTGAAATACTCACGCGTCCAGTCGGCAGAACAGCCTACGCGGCGCATTTGCTGGGTAATCGTGCCGCCGGACACTTCTTTCCATTCCCACACTTTTTCCAAGAATTTTTCGCGGCCCAAGTCATGACGGGACACGTTTTGCGAGGCAAGCTGACGCTCGACCACAATTTGTGTGGCGATGCCCGCGTGGTCGGTGCCGGGAATCCAGGCGGTGTTGCAGCCTTTCATGCGGTAGTAGCGGGTCAGGCCGTCCATGATGGTTTGGTTGAAGGCATGACCCATGTGCAGCGTGCCGGTTACATTGGGCGGCGGCAGTTGGATGGAGAAAGACGGTTTCGTCAAATCCATATCAGGCTGGAAATAGCCCTGCTCTTCCCAGTTTTGATAATGTTTGGATTCGATTTCGGCTGGATTGTATTTGTCTAACATGATGGAACTTTGTGAAATTAAGGTTATTTTTGATGTGCGGATTATAACGCAAAAAGGCCGTCTGAATCATTTCAGACGGCCTTTGGCATACGGGTTTTAAAAACGGAACAATACCAGGCTGACGGCAATCACCGCCATACCCGTTGTCAGGCCGTAAACGGTTTCATGGCCGTCTGAATAGCGTTTGGCGGCTGGCAACAGCTCGTCCAACGCCAAAAACACCATCACGCCGGCTATCACGCCGAACACCGAACCGAACACGGCAGGCGACAAAAACGGCTGCAAAACCAAATAGCCCAAAGCCGCCCCCAAAGGCTCGGCCAAGCCGGATAGCAGGCACGCCCATACCGTCTTCTTACGGCTTCGGGTGGCAAAATAAACCGGCGCGGCGATGGAAATGCCCTCCGGAATATTATGGATGGCAATCGCCAAGGCCAAAGGCATCCCGACCGCCGGATTTTCCAAGGTGGCAAAAAACGTCGCCAAGCCTTCGGGGAAATTGTGCGCAGTAATCGCAAACGCCGCCATCATGCCGACTCGCGCGATATGGCGGCGTTTACTTTCTTGAAACGACGGGTCTTGCGCGTCTAAAGTTTCATGCGGGTTCGGCACCAGGCGGTCAATCAGCGCAATGCCGCCCATTCCGGCCAAAAATGCCATCGTTGCCGCCGCAAACGCGTGGTCTTTATCATAAATTTCAGCGAACGCCTCGCTGGATTTACTGAAAATCTCCGTCAGGGAAACATACACCATCGCACCGCCGGCAAATGCCAAACCAAACGACAACACGCGCGGATTGGGCGTTTTGGAAAACATCACCAAGCCGCTGCCTAATACGGTAAACAAACCGGCAGCCAACGTGATGGAAAAGGCAACGGCCAAATTGGACATCGAAAAATCGGGCATAAGAAAACCTGCGCTAAAAGCTGGGACAGGTTCAGACTAACACTTTTTAATGCGCATGATAATAGTTATTATTTATTTTATTGATTGGATACATGGATTTTGAAACAAAAGGCCGTCTGAAAAATGATTTTCAGACGGCCTTTACATTTAAAATGCCGCTAAACCTTAGCGCTTTCCAGCTTAAGCCTGATAGCGCGACAGGCTCAAATCGTCGCTTCGGATTTCGGTGTCTTTGCCGCTCACGATATCGGCAGTTAATTTTGCCGAACCCAGCGACATGGTCCAGCCCAAAGTACCGTGGCCGGTATTTAGGAATAGGTTTTCAAAGCGGGTGCGCCCGATTAGCGGCGTGCTGTCGGGTGTCATCGGTCTGAGGCCGCTCCAGAACAATGCTTGTTTCAAATCGCCGCCTTCGGGGAACAAGTCGTTGACGACTAAAGCCAAGGTTTCGCGGCGTTTTTCGGGCAGTTTGATTTCATAGCCCGACAATTCCGCCATGCCGCCGACACGGATTCTGTTGTCAAAGCGCGTGATGGCGACTTTGTAGCTTTCATCGAGAACGGTGGAAACCGGTGCGCCGTCTGAGTTTGTGACCGGCAGGGTCAAGGAATAGCCTTTGACGGGATAAATCGGCAGATTGAGATCCAACTGCGCCAACACAGTCCTGCTAAAGCAGCCGAGCGCGCAGACAACGGCATCTGCTTCAAACCGCCCTGTTTCGGTTTCAACGGCTTTGATGCGCAGCCCGTTGTGGTCGATGCGGCTGATGGTTTGGTTGAAGTGGAACTGTACGCCCTTTTCTTGACACAATTTGTATAGGTTTTCAGTGAAGAGATGGCAGTCGCCGGTTGCGTCTGCGGGTAGGTGCAGGCCACCGGCAATTTTGGCGGTAACGCGTGCCAGCGCAGGCTCAAATTCTGCGCATTCTTTAGGTTTCAGGCGGCGGTACGGCACGCCGTAGCGTTCCAAAACGGCAATGTCTTGTTCTGCCGCTTCGACTTCCTTAGCCTGACGGAAAATCTGCAATGTCCCTTTTTTGCGTCCCTCGAAATTCATGCCGGTTTGAGCTTCAAAACGGAGGAACATTTCACGGCTGTATTCAGAAATCCTGACCATGCGCTCTTTATTGATTTGATAGCGCGCTGCCGTGCAGTTTTGCAGCATTTGCCACAGCCATTCAATTTGATACAGGCTGCCGTCAGGGCGAAACAGCAAAGGCGGATGGCTTTTAAACAGCCATTTCAGTGCTTTGGTCGGGATACCGGGTGCAGCCCAAGGCGTGGTATAGCCGTAAGAAAGCTGGCCTGCATTGGCAAAACTGGTTTCCATCGCCACGCCCTCGGCGCGGTCGATGACCGTTACTTCATGCCCTGCCTCTGCCAGATACCACGCGGAAGATACGCCAGCAACACCTGCACCTAAAACAAGCACTTTCATTCTTCTCCTCCTCTGACTTTTTTCAAAACAAACTTAATATACATCGGGCCGTCTGAATGTTCAGACGGCCTTGGACATTAATGCGGCAATTCGCCGTTTTTGATTTTTTGTTTGAAGTCGCGCGTTTCATTGACGATGACTTTCGCCATCAACAAAAGCGCAATCAGGTTGGGCAATGCCATCAGGCCGTTGAATGTGTCCGAAGCCAGCCACACCAAATCAAGGCTCAACACGGTACCCAGCATGACAGAAGAGACGTAACCCACGCGGTACAAACCGGCAAACTTCTCGCCGAAGACATAAACCGCGCATTTCTCGCCGTAATAACACCAGCCGAGAATGGTTGAGTAGGCAAAGAAAATCAGGCCGATGGTGACAATCCAGCCGCCGATACCGGGCAGCATTTTTTGGAAAGTGACGGTTGTCAGCGCCGCGCCGCTCAATTCAGGTTTCACAAACTCGCCACCTGCGCCGAGCAAACCCATGACCAACACGATACCGGTAATCGAGCAGACAACAATGGTGTCCAAAAAAGTACCGGTCATGGAAACCAAAGCCTGACGAACGGGGTGGTCGGTTTTCGCGGCGGCGGCGGCAATCGGCGCAGAACCCATACCCGCCTCATTGGAGAACACGCCGCGCGCCACGCCGTAGCGGATAACCGTACCGATGGCGCCGCCTGCCACGGCCTGTGCGCTAAACGCATCGGAGAAAATCAGTTTGACGGCGGGCATCAATACATCGGAATTAATCACGATAATGGCAATACCGCCTACTACATAAAACACTGCCATGGCAGGCACGATAAAGGACGCGGCTTTGGCGATGCCCTTAATGCCGCCCAAAAGTACAATGGCCGTTAATACAGTCAATATCACGCCGGTGTAGGCAGGTTCGACGCCGAAGCTGGTTTGTACTGCCTGCGCAACCGAGTTGGACTGCACCGAGCTGCCGATACCGAAGGAAGCGAAAGTACCGAACAGCGCAAATGCGACGGCCATCCATTTCCAGTTTTTGCCCAAGCCTTTTTCGATGTAATACATCGGGCCGCCGGACATTTCGCCTTTGGAATTGGTGACGCGGTATTTCACCGCCAACACGCCTTCGCCGTATTTGGTGGCCATGCCGAAAATGGCGGTCATCCACATCCAAAATACCGCGCCTGGGCCGCCTGTTACCACCGCTGTCGCCACACCGGCGATGTTACCCGTACCGATGGTGGCGGACAGCGCGGTCATCAACGCCGCGAAATGGGAAATATCGCCTTCGTGGTCTTCACCGTCTTCATGCTTCTTTGACGGCACAAACGCCTGTTTCAGCGCATAACCCAACATGGTGAACTGCAAGCCTTTCAGCAACACGGTCAGCAAAATGCCCGTACCGACCAGCAACATCAACATAATAGGTCCCCAGACCCAGCCGCTGATGGTTTCGAAAAAGGCTTTGAGATTGTCTAAAAAAAATTGCATGGCTTTCTCCTTTGTCTGTTTTATTTTTTTATGCACTACTTTTTGTAGTGTCATGTAATTTCAGCACAGAATATTCAATAAGACAATATCTTTCTTTTTAAAAAGATTTTTGAGGTTTTACCCTAAAAAGATACCTATTTAGACCGACCAGATTGTTTACAATCCGCTAAAAATAAAGGCTGCGGCCGAGATAAAATGCCAAATGAAAGTTAATCAACCATCAATTAAGACTGCAACAATTAAAATGACACAATCGACAAATGGCACATTATTGAAAAATACAAATGCGCAAATCTTGTTTAAAAAAAGCCTCAGACCGTCTGAAAGATGGTTTTCAGACGGCCTGAGGCTTGTTATTTATAAAGTCAGGTTGATGAATGTTGTCCAAGCAACTGCGCCAACACTCGGGCAAAGCGTTCCGTCGTGCCTTCGCTGGTGTGCAAATACAGGGCAGGCTCGATGAGTTCCAACTCATTGAGCAGGAATGTGTCGCCGACCAATGTGCCGTCCACGCGGGCGTAAACCGGCATTTGCGGCAAAGTGGCCAGTACGTCTTGCGCGGCACTGATGGCAAACTCGGGCGGCTCAATACCAAACACCGACACGCCATAGGCCGAGTTGGCGCGCCATTCGCCTTGGGGCGGCTGACGGCGCACGGCATGGCTGAATATGCCGTTGAAAAACACCAGCGAGGTTTCGCCCGCCGTTTCGATTTCACGGATATACGGTTGAACAATCATGCCTTGCGGATAATCCGCCATGTTCACGTCCAATGCGTCCGCACAAACTTTGACCACGCCTTTGCCGCTCTGCCCGAATGCAGGCTTGATGACCGCTTCCGTCCAACCTTGTTGGTTCAGTATGTCCGCCAATTCGGCTTTTTGCGGCGGAACAAATACGCTGGGAATCACTTGCGAGCCACGCGCCGCCAAATCGCACAAATAAGTCTTTTCCATATTCCAAGCCATCAGCTCGGGCGGATTGATAAAATGCTGCCCCGCCTGCTCGGCTTGCTCCAGCCATTGGCGGAAGGCTTCAGGTTCGGCGGCATAATCCCATGCGCACAAAGGCAGTAAAAACGTCGCAGACGGATGGTTTTGCCACGTATCAAATACGGTTTTCACGCCCATGCTTTCCAAGCATGCCGCCAATGTTTTCAGGTTGTCCGATGGTTCGGGATAAGTTTGGCAGGTAATGAGTGCCAAAACGGTTTGCTCGGTCATGGTTGCCGCCTCATTGCTAAAACCAAAATTATATAGCGAAATCAAACCAAAAGATTTTTCAGACGGCCTGATACATGAGGCCGATTCTGATAAAATGGTTTTCCCCTTTTCCGTCGGAACATGCTCATGAAATCTGCTCACGTCCTTGTCTGGTTCCGCCGCAACCTCCGCCTGCACGACAATGTCGCGCTTAATGCCGCCGTTGCAAGCGGTTTGCCCATCGCCTGTGTCTGGGTCAGCCAAAGGCCGTCTGAAAACCACAATCCGCGTCAAAGCCTGTTCCATTATCAAGCCGCGCAAGAGCTGCATACCCGTCTGGCGGCACACCATATTCCTTTATATGTCGTTGCCTCCGACGAAGACCTCCTCCCCTTGGCTGCTGCGCTCAATGCCCATACCGTCATCACAGACGAAGCCTACACCGAAGCCGAAATCCGCCAAGACAACCACCTCTGGCACAATTTCGACCGGGCAGGCATTGCCCTGCAACACGCCAAAGACCGCGGCATTTTAGCCAAATCCCCCCTTATGGATGCCAACGGACTGCCCTACACCGATTTTGCCGCCTATAAACAAGCATGGTTGCAGGCTTATTCAGGACAAAGGCCGTCTGAAACCGAATTGCCTGTTCAAACCGGACAAAACGTTCCACTGTTCCCAGCCCATACCGGCGCGGTATTGCCTGCCTATCAGCAGGGTGGCGAAACTGCAGCCTTAACGCAATGGCACGCGTTCAAACAGAATTTGGTTCACTACCCGATTACCCAAAACTTTCCGGCACGAAAAAACACCAGCCTCCTCAATGCCTACCTGTCCGCAGGCTGCATTTCACCGCGCCTGCTGGCCGCCGAAGGCTTGGCAAACCGACATTTCGAGTGGCTGGACAAGCTTATTTTCCGCGACTACTGCTACCAGCTCGCCTACCACCGCCGCCTGCCCGAAACAACCGATGCCGCCCCGGTACGCGAATACTGGCGACACGGCCAAACCGGCGTGCCCATCATCGACGCCTCCATCCGCGGCCTCGAAGCCACCGGCCACTTACATCCCGTTCTCCAGCAACTGTGCGCCCACTATTTCTGCCATGCCCTCAACTTCGACCCCAACCAAGGCATCACGTGGACAGCCTCCGTCCAAACCGGCACCGACCCCGCGCTTAACCAAGCCAACTGGCACCTCGCCGCCCAAGACACAGCCACCGTCCGTTATGCCCACCGTTCGCACCAAATCGACCCCGACGGCAGTTACATCCGCAGTTACATCCCCGAATTGGCGCACCTGCCGTCCACCCTCATCCACACGCCGTGGGCAGCCGCCGACGACATCGACACACACGGCTACCCCTTTCCCAAGGCCGTCTGAAACCTGCGTTCACACCAAAAAACCACACTAAATACAGCTGAAAAACGTTCAAACAAAATATTTTGGTTTCAGACGGCCAAACAGATTGAATAGCCAAGATTTACACGGTAAACTTACGTCATTAAAAAATTTTATTATTTCATTACAATGAAACCCGCATTCGACATAAAAACGTCACGTTTGGACGTCTTATCCATCCATCTGCACACCGCAGATTTAACCGAATTGGAAGAATTCCTGCGCCAACTGGCAGGCCAATCTCAAGACGAATTCGTTCCCTTCATTTTAGACGTACAAGATTTCGACCATCCCGAATCCATCGATTTGGGCGGCATGATTTCCCTGTTTGCCCGTTACGGCATGCAAATTTTAGGGCTGCACCACACCAGCGACACATGGGCGGCAGCAGCGGCGCGTTATCATTTGGTATTCAAACAAGGTAACTCCACCCAGGCAGCCGACACACAGGCAGCACCTACTCCGCGCCAAGCACCGCAGCCGCAAGACGTACAAGCCACCGTTATCAACAATCCGACCGTATTGGTCAGCACGCCCGTACGTACCGGCCAGCAGGTTTACGCTGAAAACGGCGACCTCATCGTTACCGGCATCGTCAGCCAAGGTGCGGAACTTATCGCCGACGGCAACATCCATATTTACGCTCCCATGCGCGGCAGAGCGTTGGCTGGCGCGAAAGGCAATACCAACGCGCGCATCTTTATTCATTCCATGCAGGCCGAATTAGTCTCTGTTGCCGGTATCTACCGCAACTTCGAGCAAGACCTGCCCGAGCATCTGCATAAAAAACCCGTACAAGTATCATTGCAAGACAACCGACTGGTTATCAGCGCAATCGACGCCGAATAAACATCAGTACTTAAAAAGGAAATATCGTGTCCAAAATCATCGTAGTAACTTCAGGTAAAGGCGGCGTAGGCAAGACCACTACCAGCGCCAGCATCGCAACCGGCCTGGCCCTGCGCGGCCACAAAACTGCTGTGATCGACTTCGACGTCGGTTTGCGCAACCTTGACCTGATTATGGGTTGCGAACGCCGCGTCGTATACGACCTCATCAACGTTATCCAAGGCGAAGCCACACTCAACCAAGCCCTGATTAAAGACAAAAATTGCGAAAACCTCTACATCCTGCCTGCATCGCAAACCCGCGATAAAGACGCACTGACCCGCGAAGGCGTGGACAACGTGATGAAAGAGCTGGCCAGCGAAAAAATGGGCTTCGAATTCATTATCTGCGATTCCCCTGCCGGTATCGAACAAGGTGCACTGATGGCACTCTACTTTGCCGACGAAGCCATCATTACCACCAATCCGGAAGTATCCAGCGTCCGCGACTCCGACCGCATCTTGGGCATTTTGCAAAGCAAATCCCGCAAAGCAGAACAAGGCAGCACTGTTAAAGAGCACCTGCTGATTACCCGCTACTCCCCTGAGCGCGTAGCCAAAGGCGAAATGCTGTCGGTACAAGACATCTGCGACATCTTGCGTATTCCGTTGATCGGTGTGATTCCTGAATCACAAAACGTTCTGCAAGCTTCCAACGCCGGCGAACCTGTCATTCACCAAGACAATGCTGCCGCAGCCGAAGCCTACAAAGACGTTATTGCCCGCCTCTTGGGTGAAAACCGCGAAATGCGTTTCCTCGAAGCTGAGAAGAAAAGCTTCTTAAAACGACTGTTCGGAGGTTAATACATGTCACTGCTCGATATGCTGTTCGGCAGAAAGCCGAAAACCGCCACAGTCGCGCGCGACCGCCTGCAAATCATCATCGCGCAAGAACGCGCACAAGAAGGCCAAGCTCCGGACTATCTGCCGACCCTGCGTAAAGAGTTGTTGGAAGTCCTGTCCAAATACGTCAACGTATCATTGGACGACATCCGCATCTCCCAAGAGAAACAAGACGGCTTGGACGTTCTTGAGCTGAACATCACCCTGCCGGAACAAAAAAAGGCTTAACACATGACCTTGACCGAATTGCGTTACATCGTAGCCGTCGCACAAGAACGTCACTTCGGACGTGCCGCACGACGCTGCTTTGTCAGCCAGCCCACCCTCTCCATCGCCATCAAAAAGCTGGAGGAAGAGCTGTCGGTATCCCTGTTCGACCGTAGCAGCAACGACATCATCACAACCGAAGCAGGCGAGCGCATTGTCGCCCAAGCCCGCCGGGTTCTGGAAGAAGCAGAACTCATCAAGCACCTTGCCAATGAAGAGCAAAACGAATTGGAAGGCGCATTCAAACTCGGCCTGATTTTCACCGTTGCCCCCTACCTTCTGCCCAAGCTCATTACCGCGTTGCGTGAAACCGCGCCGAAAATGCCGCTGATGCTGGAAGAGAACTATACCCACATCCTGACCGAGTCGCTCAAACGTGGCGATGTCGATGCAATCGTCGTTGCCGAACCGTTCCAAGAGCCGGGCATCGTGACCGAGCCTCTGTATGACGAACCTTTCTTCGTCATTGTTCCCAAAGGACATCACTTTGAAGAACTCGATGCCGTTACGCCTCAGCTTTTGGGTGAAGAACAAGTGTTGCTGCTGTCCGAAGGCAACTGTATGCGCGACCAAGTGTTGGCAAGCTGTTCCGAATTGGCTTCCAAGCAAAAAATCCAGGGCTTGACCAATACCCTGCAAGGCAGCTCCATCAACACCATCCGCCACATGGTTGCCAGCGGCCTGGCCATCAGCGTCATGCCGGCTACCGCATTGACCGAAAACGACCACATGCTTTTCAGCATTATCCCGTTTGAAGGCACTGCACCGCACCGCCGTGTCGTTTTGGCCTATCGCCGCAACTTTGTCCGACCGAAAGCACTGACTGCTTTGCGCACGGCTATTTTGCAATCGCAACTGACCGGTGTAACGTTCGTCAACGAATAAACCACAAAACAAAAGGCCGTCTGAACATTCAGACGGCCTTTTTATTTTTAACCGAATAAAGGATTAGTAGCGGGTATGAACCTGACTGCCGATGACGCCACCCAAAGCCGCACCACCCAAGGTAGAGCCGGTATCGCCACCAATCAAGTTACCTGCCACGCCGCCCAATACCGCACCAGCAGCAGTGTTGCGTTGGGTTTGAGTCATATTGGCACATGCACCCAAAGAAGCGGCCAGCATGATCAAGGTCACAGTTTTTGCAAAAGTTTTCTTCATGGTTTGATTCTCCATCAGGGGTTAAGCTTTATATGGAGCAGTATGGCACAACCTTTCATTAATATATTTTCTGATAAGTAAAGACAGATTAAACTAAGATAACGCTCTTGATGAACGGTTAACTTCAAAAACAAACGGCAATTCCTATAAAATATTTATAAATTTTAATATATTTGGCATAAAATTGCGCATACATCAACCGCATTCGGTAGTGATACAATGACGACTTGTCTGAACTACCGGAAACACCCGTCATGAGTACCTACGCACTGGCACACATCATCCACGTTTATTGCGCGATTGCCTTTGTCGGCGGCGTATTTTTCGAAATGCTGGTTCTCTCCGTTTTGCACACCGGCCGCGTTTCGCGCGAATCGCGCCGCGAAGTCGAACGTGCCATGTCCCATCGTGCCGTCCGCGTAATGCCGCCTGTCGTCATTATCTTGTTCATCAGCGGCATCGTGATGGTGTACAACCGCTACCTGCCGATACTTCACCACCCATTCGACAGCTCTTTCGGCATCATGCTGAGCATCAAAATCCTGTTGGCAATAAGCGTTTTGGTACATTTTGCCATAGCAGTTGTCAAAATGGCCCGACACACCCTCACCGTCGGCTGGTCGAAATACATACACGCCGTCGTATTCAGCCATATGCTGTTTATCGTCTTTTTTGCCAAAGCAATGTTCTACCTGTCTTGGTAAACCTTACCCTTCCCCCGCACACAAGGATTGTTTATGACCCAATACCCGTCCGTCGGCTCGCCGATGTTTTACGGCATCTTCTTTATTGCCGTCTTAATCATGATCGCCATCGATATGGTATCGCTGAAAAAAAACGGCGCCCACAAAGTCAGCATCAAAGAAGCCCTCGCCTGGAGCGGCATTTGGGTGGCCGTATCCTGCGCATTTGCAGGCTGGCTCTATTTTGAACTCGCGGGCAACCCGACTTATGGGGCCGTTGTCGCCAAAGAAAAAGTCCTCGAATTCTTCACCGGCTATGTACTCGAAAAATCCCTTGCAGTCGACAACATCTTCGTTTTCCTGATGATTTTCGGCTATTTCAAAGTCGAACCCAAATTCCAACACCGCATCTTGCTCTATGGTGTATTCGGCGCCATCGTCCTGCGCGCCATCATGATCTTCATCGGCGCAGCCTTGGTACAACAATTTGAATGGATTTTGTACCTCTTCGGCGCCTTCCTCTTATACACCGGCATTCACATGATGAAGCCGGAAGCCGAAGCTGAAGAAGACCTTTCCCAAAACAAAATCCTGACCCTACTCAAAAAAGTCATCCCGACCAGCCAACAGTTTGACGGTGAAAAATTCTTTACCATTGAAAACGGCAAACGCATCGCTACGCCGCTTTTGCTAGTATTGATTATGATCGAATTGAGCGACGTCATCTTCGCCGTTGACAGCATCCCCGCTATTTTTGCCGTAACCACCGACCCATTCATCGTCCTCACTTCCAACATTTTTGCCATCTTAGGCCTGCGTGCCATGTACTTCTTACTGGCAGACTTTGCCGAACGCTTTATTTTCCTCAAATACGGCTTGGCCTTCGTATTGAGCTTTATCGGTATCAAGATGCTGATTATGCACTGGGTACATATCCCGATTTCCATTTCCCTGTCCGTCGTCTTCGGCGCACTGGGTGCATCCATCCTGACTTCTTTGGTGTACACGCGTCAGCAAGAAAAAAAATAATCTGCCGATACAAAAAGGCCGTCTGAAAAACATTTTTTCAGACGGCCTTTTCAAATATCAAACACCAGCTTATTTAGCAGCGTCTTTCAATTTGTCGGCAGCTTCTTGAGTCACATCGGCTGCTTTACCCAAAGCATCTTTAGCCGCATCTTTGGCAGCATCTTTAGCCTCGCCCACAGCAGCTTTTGCATCGTCCAAGGCTTTGTCGCTGGCTTCTTTAGCACCATCGATGGCTTTACCGGTAGTTTCTTTAGCATCGGAAATTGCTTTCTCCGCAGTTTCCTTCGCATCGGCACCAGCTTCTTTAGCGTCAGAAACAGCCTGTTCAGCAGCGCCTTTAGCTTCGGAAGCAGCAGCATCGGCAGCAGAAGCCGCGTGTTCGGCAGCAGCGTTCACATCAGAAGCAACGGCAGAAGCCGCTTCTTGAGTTTCCTGTTTCGCCTCTTGAGAACAAGCAGCCAAACCAGCCACCATCATCGCAGCAATCAATAATTTTTTCATGTTGTATATCCTTTGGTCTAAAAAATATCCATCAGAACTGACAGATTAGAAAATCATAACATAATTAATACTCGAAAACGGGAGAATTAACGCCAAATAACAACCGATTTACGTTTTCTGAAGAAAATTTCAAAAAAACAGTTGACGAAAAGAAACAATCTCCCTATAATGCACAACTTATCGGGTCGTTAGCTCAGTCGGTAGAGCAGCGGACTTTTAATCCGTTGGTCGAGCGTTCGAATCGCTCACGACCCACCAAATATGAAAACCTGCTTTGGAAAAAGCAGGTTTTTTTATATTCTCCATCAAGCCTTTCTTCATTTGATACCTCCCTTATTATCAACATCAATAATATTCGAGCTTTGTCACAATGCTGTTATAGATGCAACTCAAAGCATCACAAACCTCTTGAATCAATCAAACCCAACTCTTCACCCATCACCTTTTTCTAAAAACTTCCAAACACCTATCATCAACCCATACCAAATCCTCTTGTATGCCAGACAATTTAGGCATAGACTAAAACTACATCCAACTACAACAACAGGAGAAGGTTTGATGAAACAACTGTCTATGTATATCAACGGCCGCTTTGAAACCGACTTTAACGGTACATGGCGTGATGTATTGAATCCGGCAACCGAAGAAGTCATCGCACGTGAGCCTAAAGGCGGAAAAGCCGATGTTGATCGTGCCGTTGCCGCGGCCAGAGATGCGCAAACTGCGTGGGAGCGTTTGCCTGCCGTTGAGCGCGGCGCATACCTGCGCAAAATTGCCCAAGGCATCCGCGAACGTGCCGACGAGCTGACCGACACCATTATCGCCGAAGGCGGCAAAACCAAAGATTTGGCACGCATAGAAGTCATGTTCACTGCCGATTATCTCGACTACCAAGCCGAATGGGCGCGCCGTTATGAAGGCGAAATTATCCAAAGCGACCGCCCGCGCGAAAACATTTTATTGTTCAAACGTCCTTTGGGCGTAATCGCCGGCATTTTGCCGTGGAACTTCCCATTCTTCCTGATCGCCCGCAAAATGGGCCCGGCTTTGGTAACAGGCAATACCATCGTCGTCAAACCAAGCAGCGTTACCCCGATTAACTGCCACATCTTTGCTGAAATCGTTCATGCTTCAGGCTTACCTGCCGGCGTATTCAACGTCGTCAACGGCCCAGGCGCAGAAATCGGCAATGCCTTGGCATCGCATCCGCAAGTCGATATGGTCAGCCTGACCGGTTCTGTAGAAGCAGGCCGCCAAGTAATGGAAGCTGCCGCCGCCAACATCACCAAAGTCTCACTGGAACTGGGCGGCAAAGCTCCTGCCATCGTTCTTAAAGATGCCGACCTGGATCTGGCCGTCAAATCCATCTTGGCTTCACGCGTGGGCAATACTGGTCAAATCTGTAACTGCGCCGAACGCGTATATGTCCACAGTAGCCTGAAAGACGCATTTATCGAAAAAATGACTGCCGCCATGAAAGGCGTGCGCTACGGCAACCCGGCCGAAGCCGAGCCAGGCGCACTGGAAATGGGCCCGTTGATTGAAGAGCGCGCCGTCAAAGCCGTTGCCGAGAAAGTCGAACGCGCCGTCAAACAAGGGGCGACACTAGTCTGCGGCGGCAAACGTGCCGACGGCAAAGGCTACTTCTTCGAACCTACCCTGCTGACCGATACCGACAACAGCATGGACATCATGAAGGAAGAAACCTTCGGCCCCGTCCTGCCGGTTGCCACTTTCGACACGCTCGATCAAGTCATCGCTTTGGCAAACGATAGCGAATTCGGCCTGACCAGCTCCGTCTATACCACCAATCTGAATGAAGCGTTTTATGTAACCCGCCGTCTGCGTTTCGGCGAAACCTACATCAACCGCGAAAACTTCGAAGCCATGCAGGGCTTCCATGCCGGTTGGAAAAAATCAGGTATCGGCGGCGCGGACGGTAAACACGGTTTGGAAGAATATCTGCAAACCCAAGTTGTTTATTTGGAAACCGATATCTAACTGCCCTTCATAAAACAAAAGGCCGTCTGAAACTGATTTTTCAGGTTTCAGACGGCCTTTCTACCTTTATAGAAAAAAACACCGACATCGCGTAAAATAGAGCCAATTTTTCACTTTATTCAGGCCGTCTGAAAACTCCGGCAGCCTGACTCATTTTTCCGGAAAACACCATGAGCGAACAAAACAATCCTCAAATCGAGCCGCAGTTGGACGAAAACCAAATCATCGCCCTGCGCCGCGAGAAACTGCACAACATCCGCAAAGAACGCAACGCCTACCCTAACGATTTCAAACGCAACAGCTTTGCCGCCGACCTGCATACCCAATACGGTGAAATCAGCAAAGAAGAACTCGACCCGCAAGGCATTCCCGTCAAAGTGGCCGGTCGCATGATGCTCAAACGTCAAATGGGCAAAGCCAGCTTCGCCACCATTCAAGACGTTACCGGTCAAATCCAGCTTTATTTGAACAACAAAGGCGTGAGCCAAGAAGTTTTGGACGACTTCAACCACTGGGACTTGGGCGACATCGTCGGCGCGGAAGGTACTTTGTTCAAAACCAACCACGGCGAATTGACCGTGCGCGTGTCCAACATCCGCCTGCTGTCCAAATCCCTTCGCCCTCTGCCGGACAAACACAAAGGCTTGAGCGATCAGGAAACCAAATACCGTCAACGCTACGTCGATTTAATTGCCAACGAAGAATCGCGCAATACCTTCATCAAACGCAGCCAAATCATCCAATCCGTGCGCAATTTCATGGTCAACGAGCATTATTTGGAAGTTGAAACCCCGATGATGCACCCGATTCCAGGCGGCGCAACAGCGAAACCCTTCGTGACCCACCACAATGCCTTGGACATTCCGCTCTACCTGCGCATCGCCCCCGAGCTGTATCTGAAACGCTTGGTTGTCGGCGGCTTAGAACGCGTGTTTGAAATCAACCGCAGCTTCCGTAACGAGGGCATGTCCGTACGCCATAACCCTGAATTCACCATGATTGAATTCTACGAAGCCTTCTCCGACTACGAACGCATGATGCAAATGGCGGAAGACATCATCCGCAACGCTTCCCGCGCGGTAAACGGCACGGCGAAAATCAGCTACAACGGAAAAGAAGTCGATTTGGAAAGCCCGTTTGAACGCCTGACCATTCTCGGTGCCATCAAAAAATACAATCCGCACTACACCGATGAGCAGTTGAACGATGAAGAATGGCTGAAAAAAGAAATCGTCAAACACGGCGAAAGCCTGCCTCCTTCTCCAGGTATCGGCAGCCTGCAACTTGCCCTGTTTGAAGGTTGCGCTGAGAGCAAACTGTGGAACCCGACTTTCATCATCGACTACCCTGTCGAAGTGTCGCCATTGGCACGCGCATCCGACAGCAAACCGGGTCTGACCGAACGCTTCGAGCTTTTCGTTGTCGGCCGCGAACTGGCAAACGGCTACTCTGAGTTGAACGATCCGGAAGACCAAGCCGAACGCTTCAAGGCGCAAGTGGCACAAAAAGACGCCGGCGACGACGAAGCCATGCACTACGATGCCGACTACATCCGCGCCATGGAATTCGGCCTGCCGCCGACCGGCGGTTGCGGTATCGGCATCGACCGCTTGGTAATGTTGCTGACCGATTCACAAACCATCCGCGACGTGATTCTGTTCCCGCAAATGCGTCCCGAATAATGCATTGAAATAAAATCAAGGCCGTCTGAAAACAAGACTCTGTTTTCAGACGGCCTTTTTGTTCAAATATGTAAAACGGAAGAGTTTAAATCGATAAATCCTTTACACCATAATAATAAAATTACATGATAATCAAAAAGATAATATAAAAAAGAATATGTAAACGTTTTTCAGTTTGTTGACAGTCTGCTAGAATACATCCAGTTACAGACAGCCTCCACACACAGGCCGTCTGAAAATGCAGAAACTCTGAAAGGTTTGTATGGATCAATTTTTCGAACAGCTTCACGGCTGGGTAAACGACATCAACGACCCAATGTGGTCGGGGTTGGTATATATGCTTTTAGGCGTAGGCCTATTTTTCACCGTTACTACCGGTTTTGTACAATTCCGCCTCTTCGGCCGCAGTATCAAAGAAATGTTGAGCGGCCGCAAACAAGGTGATGATCCGCATGGAATTACACCGTTCCAAGCATTCGTTACCGGCTTGGCCAGCCGCGTAGGCGTGGGCAACATCGCCGGCGTAGCGATTGCCATCAAATTCGGCGGACCAGGCGCGGTGTTCTGGATGTGGGTAACCGCCTTAATCGGCATGAGTTCGGCGTTTGTCGAATCTTCACTGGCTCAACTCTTTAAAGTCCGGGACTACGACAACCACCACTTCCGCGGCGGCCCTGCCTACTACATCACTCAAGGCCTGGGACAAAAATGGCTGGGCGTTTTGTTCGCCCTGAGCCTGATTTTCTGTTTCGGCTTTGTATTTGAAGCTGTACAGACCAATACCATCGCCGATACCACCAAAGCGGCATGGGGCTGGGATCAACACTATGTCGGCGTCGCCCTGGTCATTCTGACTGCCCCGATTATCTTCGGCGGTATCCGCCGCGTATCTAAAGCCGCGGAAATTATCGTTCCGCTGATGGCGGTTTTATATCTCGTCATAGCACTCTTCATCATTGCTACCAATATTTCCCTGATTCCTGATGTGTTCGGTCAGATTTTCTCCAACGCGTTCAACTTCGATTCGGCTGCAGGCGGTTTCCTCGGCGGTCTGATTTCGACCACCATGATGCAGGGTATCAAACGCGGCCTGTATTCCAATGAGGCGGGTATGGGTTCCGCGCCGAACGCCGCAGCCGCAGCCGAAGTGAAACACCCCGTCTCCCAAGGCATGATTCAAATGCTGGGCGTTTTCGTCGATACCATCATCGTCTGCTCATGCACCGCCTTTATCGTCTTGACCTATCAACAGCCTTACGGCGACCTGAGCGGTGCGGCGCTGACCCAAGCGGCAATCGTCAGCCAGGTAGGCGAATGGGGCGCGGGCTTCCTTGCCGCCATCCTGTTTATGTTTGCTTTTTCAACCGTTATCGGCAACTATGCCTATGCTGAGTCCAACGTCCAATTCATCAAGAGCCATTGGCTGGTTACCGCCGTTTTCCGTATGCTGGTTTTAGCATGGGTCTACTTCGGCGCAGTTGCCAACGTACCCTTGGTATGGGATATGGCAGACATGGCCATGGGCATCATGGCATGGATTAACCTCGTTGCCATCCTGCTCCTGTCCCCACTTGCCTTCCTGCTGTTGAAAGACTACACAGCCAAGCTGAAAATGGGTAAAGACCCAGAGTTCAAACTCTCTGAACACCCAGGCTTGAAACGCAAAATCAAATCCGATATCTGGTAACACCAAAGGCCGTCTGAAATTTCAGACGGCCTTTTTAATCCCTGTCATTTTGACAAAACGATGCCCCTTAAAGCAGAAGCCTTAAGGGGCAGAGCGTTGCGGCACATCTTTTCAGACGGCCTTATTGTAGCAACGTTTCTCATTTCGCAGTGCAACAATATGGACAGATTCTAATTCCAAATCGGTACCTAGTCAAGTATTTCATTTGCATGGTAATACTTACCTAGGATATATTTATACTTACCAAACATCACATTACGGAGAAACTGATGGCTGCATTCAAACCCAATCCAATCAACTACATCCTCGGCCTCGATATCGGCATCGCATCCATCGGCTGGGCGATGGTAGAAATTGACGAAGAAGAAAACCCCATCCGCCTGATTGATTTGGGCGTGCGCGTATTTGAGCGTGCAGAAGCCCCGAAAACAGGTGACTCTCTCGCAGCGGCAAGACGTTTGGCACGCAGTGTTCGCCGCCTGACCCGCCGTCGCGCCCATCGCCTGCTTCGGGCCCGCCGCCTATTGAAACGCGAAGGCGTATTACAAGCCGCCGATTTTGACGAAAACGGCTTGATCAAATCCTTACCGAATACACCATGGCAACTTCGCGCAGCCGCATTAGACCGCAAACTGACGCCTTTAGAGTGGTCGGCAGTCTTGTTGCATTTAATCAAACATCGCGGCTATTTGTCGCAAAGAAAAAACGAGGGCGAAACTGCCGATAAGGAGCTTGGCGCTTTGCTTCAAGGCTTAGCTAACAATGCCCATGCCTTACAGACAGGCGATTTTCGTACACCGGCCGAATTGGCTTTAAATAAATTTGAAAAGGAAAGCGGCCATATCCGCAACCAGCGCGGCGATTATTCGCATACGTTCAGCCGCAAAGATTTGCAGGCAGAGCTGAATTTACTGTTTGAAAAACAAAAAGAATTTGGCAATCCTCATGTTTCAGACGGCCTTAAAGAAGGTATTGAAACCCTGCTGATGACACAACGCCCCGCCCTGTCCGGTGATGCTGTTCAAAAAATGTTGGGGCATTGCACCTTCGAGCCGACAGAGCCGAAAGCCGCTAAAAACACCTACACCGCCGAACGTTTCGTCTGGCTAACCAAACTGAACAACCTGCGTATTTTAGAGCAAGGCAGCGAGCGGCCATTGACCGCTACCGAACGCGCCACGCTTATGGACGAGCCATACAGAAAATCCAAACTGACTTACGCACAAGCCCGTAAGCTGCTGGGTTTAGAAGATACCGCCTTTTTCAAAGGATTACACTATGGTAAAGACAATGCCGAAACCTCAACATTGATGGAAATGAAGGCCTACCATGCCATCAGCCGTGCGCTGGAAAAAGAAGGATTGAAAGACAAAAAATCCCCATTAAACCTTTCTCCCGAATTACAAGACGAAATCGGCACGGCATTCTCCCTGTTCAAAACCGATGAAGATATTACAGGCCGTCTGAAAGACCGTGTTCAGCCCGAAATCTTAGAAGCGCTGTTGAAACACATTAGCTTCGATAAGTTCGTCCAAATTTCCTTGAAAGCATTGCGCCGAATTGTGCCTCTAATGGAGCAAAGCAAACGTTACGATGAAGCCTGCGCCGAAATCTACGGAGACCATTACGGCAAGAAAAATGCGGAAGAAGCGATTTATCTGCCACCGATTCCCGCCGATGAAATCCGTAACTCAGTCGTCTTACGCGCCTTATCTCAAGCCAGAAAAGTCATTAACGCCGTTGTACGGCGTTACGGCTCTCCTGCACGTATTCATATTGAAACGGCAAGGGAAGTAGGAAAATCGTTTAAAGACCGCAAAGAAATCGAAAAACGCCAAGAAGAAAACCGTAAAGACCGAGAAAAAGCCGCCGCCAAATTCCGAGAGTATTTCCCCAATTTTGTCGGCGAACCCAAATCCAAAGATATTCTGAAACTGCGCCTGTACGAGCAACAACACGGCAAATGCCTGTATTCAGGCAAAGAAATCAACTTAGGCCGTCTGAACGAAAAAGGCTATGTCGAAATCGACCATGCCCTGCCGTTCTCGCGCACATGGGACGACAGTTTCAACAATAAAGTGCTGGTATTGGGCAGCGAAAACCAAAACAAAAGCAACCAAACCCCTTACGAATACTTCAATGGCAAAGACAACAGCCGCGAATGGCAGGAATTTAAAGCGCGTGTCGAAACCAGCCGTTTTCCTCGTAGTAAAAAACAACGGATTCTGCTGCAAAAATTCGACGAAGATGGCTTTAAAGAACGCAATCTGAACGATACGCGCTACGTCAACCGTTTCCTGTGCCAATTTATTGCCGACCGTATGCGGCTGACAGGTAAAGGGAAAAGACGTGTCTTTGCATCCAACGGACAAATTACCAATCTGTTGCGCGGCTTTTGGGGATTACGCAAAGTGCGTGCGGAAAACGACCGCCATCACGCCTTGGACGCAGTTGTCGTTGCCTGTTCGACCGTTGCCATGCAGCAGAAAATTACCCATTTTGTACGCTATAAAGAGATGAACGCATTTGACGGCAAAACTATAGATAAAGAAACAGGAGAAGTGCTGCATCAAAAAGCACATTTCCCGCAACCTTGGGAATTTTTCGCACAAGAAGTCATGATTCGCGTCTTCGGCAAACCGGACGGCAAACCCGAATTTGAAGAAGCGGATACCCCCGAAAAACTGCGTACCCTGCTCGCAGAAAAATTATCATCTCGTCCCGAAGCCGTACACGAATACGTTACGCCACTGTTTGTTTCACGCGCGCCCAATCGGAAGATGAGCGGGCAAGGCCATATGGAGACCGTCAAATCCGCCAAACGACTGGACGAAGGCATCAGCGTGTTGCGCGTACCGCTGACACAGTTAAAACTGAAAGACTTGGAAAAAATGGTCAATCGGGAGCGTGAACCTAAGCTATACGAAGCGCTGAAAGCACGGCTGGAAACACATAAAGACGATCCGGCCAAAGCCTTTGCCGAGCCGTTTTACAAATACGATAAAGCAGGCAACCGCACCCAACAGGTAAAAGCCGTACGCGTAGAGCAAGTACAGAAAACCGGCGTATGGGTGCGCAACCATAACGGTATTGCCGACAACGCAACCATGGTGCGCGTAGATGTGTTTGAGAAAGGCGGCAAGTATTATCTGGTACCGATTTACAGTTGGCAGGTCGCAAAAGGGATTTTGCCGAATAGGGCTGTTGTACAAGGAAAAGATGAAGAAGATTGGACGGTAATGGATGATAGTTTTGAGTTTAAGTTTGTACTTTATGCGAATGATCTGATTAAGCTAACCGCTAAGAAAAATGAATTTTTAGGCTATTTCGTCAGCCTAAATAGAGCTACAGGAGCAATTGATATTCGTACACATGATACGGATAGCACCAAAGGGAAAAACGGCATTTTCCAAAGTGTTGGTGTCAAAACCGCCCTTTCATTCCAAAAATACCAAATCGACGAATTGGGCAAAGAAATCAGATCATGCCGTCTGAAAAAACGCCCGCCTGTTCGTTAAATAAACCTATCCCTGTTTCAGACGACATGAAACAGGGATTTTTTGTATAAAAATAAGGGGAAGAAACATGACTTGGCGCAGTCTGCTTATTCAAAACGGCGGTAAATTATCCTTGCAACGCCGGCAACTGCTGATTCAACAAAACGGCGAGTCCCATACCGTACCATTAGAAGACATCGCCGTTATCATCATCGAAAACCGCGAAACCCTGATTACTGCCCCGCTCCTATCAGCCTTAGCCGAACATGGCTCAACCCTGCTGACATGTGACGAACAGTTCCTACCCTGCGGACAATGGCTGCCTTATGCCCAATATCACCGCCAACTTAAAATCCTCAAGCTGCAGCTGAATATAAGCGAACCCTTAAAAAAGCAACTCTGGCAACATATCATCCGCCAAAAAATCCTAAATCAAGCATTTGTCGCAGACGAAACAGGCAATGATCTTGCCGCCAAACGGCTGCGCACTTTGGCAGTCGAAGTCCGTTCGGGCGATACAGGAAACCGTGAAGCCCAAGCTGCCGCCCTCTACTTCCAAGCCCTCTTTGGAGAAAAGTTTACTCGCAATGACAACAATGCCGTCAATGCCGCATTGAACTACACCTACGCCGTACTCCGTGCAGCAGTTGCACGCGCCCTGACTTTATATGGATGGTTGCCTGCATTAGGCTTGTTTCATAGAAGCGAACTAAATCCATTCAACCTCGCCGATGACTTTATCGAACCCTTACGCCCATTGGCCGACCTGGTCGTTATACATTTGCATGAACAAGGCCGTCTGAAAACTGATCTGACCCCTAATATCAAACAAAACCTTATCAAGACCCTTCACTGTCAAATCTGCATCGAACGGCAATACTTCAGCACCTTGGCTGCCATAGACAAAATGATTTCCTCATTTCAAGCCAGCGTAACTGACAAAAATGCCAAACAGCTGAAACTGCCTGAAATCTTGCCATTGAAAGAATACCAATATGAGTGAGGCCAAATTTATGAGGATTATTGTCTTCTTCGACCTACCGGTTACCACAGCGGCAAAGCGCAAAGCTGCCAATCAATTCCGCCAGTTTCTATTAAAAGATGGATACCAAATGCTCCAGCTTTCCGTATACAGCCGTATTGTCAAAGGTCGAGATTCGTTGCAAAAACACCACAACAGGCTATGTGCAAACCTACCGCAAGAAGGGTCAATCCGCTGTTTGGAAGTAACGGAAAAGCAATATGCCACCATGAAACTACTATTGGGAGAGCTAAAAACCCAAGAAAAAAGAGTAAATTCAGACCAACTATTATTATTTTAAGCTCATTTTTTAGACAAAATAAAACGGGAAACCCTTATAAAATAAGGATTTCCCGTTGAGGTATTGTAGCACTGCGAAATGAGAAAGGGAGCTACAACAATCATGGTAACACGAAATAACCCTTGACTATTGTAGCACTGCGAAATGAGAAAGGGAGC
>NZ_KV835851.1:15058-15609 GCF_001838135.1 Neisseria sp. HMSC078H04 | reverse complement strand
GCACTGCGAAATGAGAAAGGGAGCTACAACTTATCGCCCATACTTATTTTTTTATTTCCTATTGTAGCACTGCGAAATGAGAAAGGGAGCTACAACTGGAGGACTTAGGACATACCAGCAAATCTTATTGTAGCACTGCGAAATGAGAAAGGGAGCTACAACTGCTGACTTAAGATTAACCTCAGCTTTCATATTGTAGCACTGCGAAATGAGAAAGGGAGCTACAACCATCAAAACCCATTCCAATCCGTTGGCAATATTGTAGCACTGCGAAATGAGAAAGGGAGCTACAACTTTTTTGCATTGCTGTTCCTTCCAATTTTCATTGTAGCACTGCGAAATGAGAAAGGGAGCTACAACGGGTGTTTTGTGTTTGGCGGCTTAACCTCCATTGTAGCACTGCGAAATGAGAAAGGGAGCTACAACGTCGTCTATAAAGGCAATATCACATTTGCGATTGTAGCACTGCGAAATGAGAAAGGGAGCTACAACCTGTCGTGTCTATCTTGGCAATATATTCCGATTGTAGCACTGCGAAATGAGAAAGGGAG
>NZ_KV835851.1:14672-14958 GCF_001838135.1 Neisseria sp. HMSC078H04 | reverse complement strand
GCACTGCGAAATGAGAAAGGGAGCTACAACCTTATAAGCTGATCATCAAACGCGGAGCGTATTGTAGCACTGCGAAATGAGAAAGGGAGCTACAACCGCTGCTGTCGCATATTTTTTCAGGTAGCCATTGTAGCACTGCGAAATGAGAAAGGGAGCTACAACGTGTACTTAGGTACAGTGTTTGCCGTAGATATTGTAGCACTGCGAAATGAGAAAGGGAGCTACAACCAAAAAAAATATCCCCCCTTTTATCCGTTTATTGTAGCACTGCGAAATGAGAAAGGGA
>NZ_KV835851.1:14284-14572 GCF_001838135.1 Neisseria sp. HMSC078H04 | reverse complement strand
GCACTGCGAAATGAGAAAGGGAGCTACAACAAGCCGCGCTTGTATGTTTGGCTGTACCGTATTGTAGCACTGCGAAATGAGAAAGGGAGCTACAACACGTCCCATAAATTGAAGCTCAAACCGACTATTGTAGCACTGCGAAATGAGAAAGGGAGCTACAACGCCATTTTTACTCCAACGCATTCAGAGTTTATTGTAGCACTGCGAAATGAGAAAGGGAGCTACAACAACAATAAATGACGTCGCCAATCTTTTAGGATTGTAGCACTGCGAAATGAGAAAGGGAGC
>NZ_KV835851.1:0-14184 GCF_001838135.1 Neisseria sp. HMSC078H04 | reverse complement strand
GCACTGCGAAATGAGAAAGGGAGCTACAACGCGGACTGGCTACGTATCTTGCTGGAAGACATTGTAGCACTGCGAAATGAGAAAGAGGCTATTCAAATAAAAAAGCACCACCTAAACAGGTAGTGCTTTCATATCAATTTGCTTATTCAGCAGAATCAGCTGCTTTTTCAACCAATTCAACCAATGCCAAAGGAGCATTGTCGCCTTTACGGAAACCGTATTTCAGTACACGAACATAGCCGCCGTTACGAGCAGCAAAGCGTGGACCCAATTCGTCAAACAATTTAACTACAACATCACGATCGCGAGTGCGGTCAAAAGCCAAACGACGGTTTGCCAAAGAAGGTTTTTTACCCAAGGTGATCAAGGGCTCAACTACGCGGCGCAATTCTTTTGCTTTAGGCAAAGTTGTCACGATGGTTTCGTGAGTCAACAAGGAATTCGCCATATTGCGCAGCATCGCAGCACGGTGGCTGCTAGTACGGTTTAATTTGCGGTTGCCATTACGATGACGCATGTCATTATCCTTTAATCTTCAAACTTACGGCTTTTCTAAGCCTACAGGCGGCCAAGCTTCTAATTTGGAACCTAATGTCAGACCTTTAGAGGCCAACACTTCTTTGATCTCATTCAAAGATTTACGACCCAAATTAGGGGTCTTGAGAAGCTCGGTTTCAGTACGTTGAATCAAATCGCCAATATAGTAAATATCTTCAGCTTTCAGACAATTAGCTGAACGTACGGTTAATTCCAAATCATCTACAGGACGCAGCAAGATAGGATCGATAGGAGGCGCTTTTTCTTCAACCTCTTCAACCGGAGTACCTTGCAGATCTGCAAAAATAGACATTTGGTCAATTAAGATACGTGCGGCACTACGTACAGCTTCTTCTGGATCAATAGAACCATTGGTTTCAATATCCAAAACCAATTTATCTAAATCCGTGCGTTGCTCTACGCGTGCAGGTTCAACTTCAAAGCTAACACGACTGATGGGCGAAAAGCTCGCATCCAACTGAATCGCACCAATCTGTTTATTCTCATCACGCAATACGCGACGGCCTGAAACAGATTGATAACCACGACCTTGCTCTACTTTAATTTCCATGTCGATTTGGCCATTGTCGGACAAGTGGCAAATAACATGTTCAGGATTGATGATTTCCACATCGTGTGGCAAATCAATATCACCGGCTACAACAGCACCGGCACCTGTTTTTTTCAAAGTCAACTGAACTTGATTACGACCGTGAAGCTTGAATACGATACCTTTAATGTTCAAGAGAACGTCAACAACATCCTCTTGAACACCATCAATAGTAGAGTATTCGTGCAATACGCCGGAAATAACTACTTCAGTTGGGGCAAAGCCATTCATGGATGACAGTAAGATACGACGCAAAGCATTACCTAAAGTATGACCAAAACCACGTTCAAATGGCTGCATAGACACCTTGGCCCGTGTGGAAGACAAAGTATCTACATCGATTTGACGAGGTTTCAAAAATTCGGTTGTGCTATTTTGCATTTAACTGTCCCTCATTGAGCTAGCATTATTTAGAGTAGAACTCTACCACCAGCTGTTCATTAATATCGCCAGACAATTCTGAGCGATCCGGCATATTTTTGAATACGCCTTCCAATTTGTCGGCATCAACAGATACCCAGCTTGGCAAGCCAATTTGAGTAGCCAGGCTCAATGCTTCTTGGATACGTACTTGTTTCTTAGCTTTTTCACGAACAGCTACAACATCACCTGCTTTAACTTGGAAAGAAGGGATATTAACAACTTGACCGTTTACGACGATAGCTTTGTGAGAAACCAATTGACGTGCTTCAGCGCGAGTAGAGCCGAAACCCATACGGTAAACGACATTGTCCAAACGAGACTCCAGCAATTGCAACAGCAGTTCACCGGTAGAGCCTTTACGACGAGCTGCTTCCGCGAAGTAACGACGGAATTGACGCTCTAATACGCCATAAATACGACGGATTTTTTGTTTTTCACGTAATTGCAAACCGTAGTCTGACAAACGTGGTTTTTTCGCACCGTGTTGACCAGGTGCAGAATCCATTTTACATTTGGAATCCAAAGAGCGACGTGCACTCTTCAAAAACAGATCCGTACCTTCGCGACGTGCTAATTTACATTTAGGGCCAATATAACGTGCCATGTTTTAAATCACTCCAATATTAAATACGACGTTTTTTAGGCGGACGGCAACCGTTATGAGGCAACGGGGTAACGTCAGTAATGCTGGTAATCTTGAAACCAAGAGCGTTTAAAGCACGTACAGAAGATTCACGACCAGGACCAGGGCCTTTAATGCGAACTTCTAAATTTTTAACGCCATACTCTTGGGCAACTTTACCAGCTGCTTCTGCTGCAACTTGTGCTGCAAATGGTGTACTTTTACGAGAACCTTTAAAACCAGCGCCGCCAGAGGTAGCCCAAGACAATGCATTGCCTTGACGGTCAGTGATTGTAATGATGGTATTGTTGAAAGATGCATGAACGTGCACAATACCTTCGCTTACGGTTTTACGTACTTTTTTACGTACACGCGAAGCTGTGTTTGCTTTAGCCATTAATCAAATTCCTTAAAATTTATTTCTTACCGGCAATCGCTTTGCGCGGACCTTTACGGGTACGAGCATTTGTGCGAGTGCGTTGACCACGACAAGGCAAGCCACGACGATGACGGAAGCCGCGATAGCAACCCATATCCATCAGTCGTTTAATGCTCATCGTTACTTCACGACGCAAATCGCCTTCAACTTCATATTTAGCAACTTGCTCACGCAAAGCGTCTAATTGAGCCTCGTCCAAATCTTTTGCTTTAGTAGTAGGAGCAATATTTGCTGCCTCACAAATCAATTTAGCACGAGTCGCACCAATACCATAAATAGCCTGAAGGCCGATTACGATATGGGCATTATTAGGGATATTTACCCCTGCAATACGAGCCATATTTTTTCCTTTTTAGGGCAAAGTATGTCACTATACCACAAAATCAATAGTTAAGAAAACTAGCTTCTTAACCTTGACGTTGTTTGTGACGTGGGTCAGTACAAATTACGCGAACTACACGATTACGACGAATAATCTTGCAATTGCGACAAATTTTCTTTACAGAAGGTTGTACACGCATTTTATTTCCTTTTATCGTTTATCTTGCTCGGAAAACAATCCGAGCACGGGTTAAATCATAAGGAGTTAATTCAACTGTTACCTTATCACCTGGAGAAATACGGATATAGTGCATCCGCATTTTTCCAGATATATGACCAAGTACTATATGATCATTTTCCAGTTTTACTTTAAATGTTGCATTGGGCAAAGTCTCAAGGATTTCGCCCTGCATCTGTATGGTATCTTCTTTAGCCATAAGCCTACTTACGTGACAAAGATTTCATATCTGGACGACTCATCAAGTCTTCATACTGACTACTCATTATGTATGAATTAATTTGCGTCCTAAAATCCATTGTAACGACAACCAAAATGAGCAGAGATGTTCCACCTAAATAGAAAGGAACTTTCAATGCCGTCGTTAAAAATTCAGGTATCAGACAGATTGTAGTGATATACAAAGCACCAAATAATGTCAGTCTCAGTACAACTTTTTCCAAATATCTAGAGGTTTGCTCACCTGGACGAATACCTGGCACAAATGCACCACTCTTCTTCAAATTCTCAGCCATCTCTTTAGGGCTAAATACTAAAGCAGTATAGAAATAGCAGAAGAAGATGATAGTTGTGGCAAATAATACAATATATAAGGGCTGTCCATGTTGCAGCATTGCTGCAACCTTATGAAGAACAGAATTTGTACTATTTGAACCAAACCAACCTAAAAGGGTAGATGGAAATAAAATAATACTGGAAGCAAAAATAGGAGGAATAACACCTGCCATATTTAGCTTGAACGGCATATGAATGCTTTGTCCCGACATCATTCCAGAGCCAAACTGTCTTTTAGCATAATGCACAGGAACTTTACGCTGAGCACTCTCAAAATAAACTACAGCATAGATCAACAGCAAAATACCAATCACAATTGATACCGCCATCAACATACTCATAGAGCCTTTTTCAGTCAAAGTCAGCAACCGAGCAATACCGGATGGAATACCCGATACAATGCCTGCTGTAATAATTAAAGAAATACCATTACCAATACCACGCTCGGTAATTTGTTCCCCTAACCACATTAGAAACATAGTACCTGTAACCAAACAGACTACTGTAGAAATATAAAACTCAAGCGCAGTCGTTACAACAACACCTTGTTTATAAACAGATGATGCAGCCCAAAAGCTTTGCAATACAGCCAATAATACCGTCCCATACCTAGTATATTTCGTAATTATTTTCCTACCAGCCTCACCTTCCTTCTTCAAAGCTTTTAAAGAAGGAACAATCTCAGAAGCAAGCTGAACAATAATCGATGCCGAAATATAAGGCATGATACCAATTGCAAATATACTAAAGCGCTCTAACGAACCACCCGAGAACATATTTAACATTCCGAATATGCCGTCACGAGCGCCTTCGAATAATTTAGCTAACGCAACAGCATCTACGCCCGGTACCGGTATATGACCACCAATACGGAAAACGACTAAAGCACCTAAAAGGAACAACAGACGTTTTTTCAGATCACCAAATTTGGATAATCCTGATAAAGATTGTTGATTAGCCACTGTAGTGCAAGCCTTATTCTTCTACTTTACCACCGGCAGCCTCAATAGCAGCTTTAGCACCTTTAGTAGCTTTTACACCTTTCAAGGTAACTGCTTTTGAGATTTCACCAGAAGCAATAACTTTTACATTAGAAGCAGTTGCAGGAATCAGACCAGCTTGTTTAAGAACCAAAACGTCAATCTCGTTCACAGCAATCAGATTTAATTCACTCAAACGAACTTCAGCATTAGCGGCTGCAGTCAAAGATTTGAAACCACGTTTCGGCAGACGACGTTGCAAAGGCATTTGACCGCCTTCAAAACCTACCTTGTGGAAGCCACCAGAACGGCTTTTTTGACCTTTATGACCACGACCACCTGTCTTACCCAAGCCGCTACCAATACCACGGCCTACACGACGACTAGCGTGAGTAGCACCCTCAGCAGGTTGAATAGTATTCAAAAACATATTAAGACTCCACTTTCAACAAGTAGCTGATTTTATTGATCATGCCACGGTTTTCAGGGGTATCCAAAACCTCTACAGTATGTTCACGGCGGCGCAAACCTAAACCGCGAGCACATGCACGATGAGATTCAATTGTACCGATCAGGCTCTTAACCAATGTAACTTTAATCTTTTTTTGCTCAGTCATGGTTAGCTCCCAAAATATCTTCCACTGTCAAGCCACGTTTTGCAGCAATATCAGCAGGGGTATACAGTTTAGACAAACCGTCTAATGTAGCGCGTACAATATTGTAAGGATTAGTAGAACCATGTACTTTAGCTGAAATGTTATGGATACCCATAGCATCAAATACTAAACGCATTGGACCACCAGCTTTCACACCGCTACCTTCTTTAGCAGGTTGCATAAATACCTTAGTAGCACCATGACGACCAATAACCTCATGATGAATAGTACCGTTTTTCAAAGGTACTTTAATCATAGAGCGACGAGCTTGATCCATTGCCTTTTGAACAGCAACTGGTACTTCTTTTGATTTACCTTTGCCCATACCGATGCGACCATCACCATCACCAACAACAGTCAGTGCAGAGAAAGCCATGATACGGCCACCTTTAACTACTTTAGTCACGCGATTAACTGCGACCATCTTTTCAATCAGGCCGTCACCGCGTTCTTCAATTTCATGTTTTGCCATCTGAAAGTCTCCAAATATTAGAAGCTTAAACCATTTTCACGTGCAGCTTCAGCCAAAGCTTTCACACGACCGTGATATTGGAAACCTGAACGGTCAAAAGCAACTTTTTCAACACCTACTGCTTTAGCTTTTTCAGCAATACGCTTACCAACTACAGCTGCTGCTTCAACGTTGCTACCTGATTTCAGGCTACTACGTACTTCAGCTTCCAATGTAGAGGCTTGAGCCAATACTTTATCACCTTCAGCACTAATTACTTGAGCATAAATATGATTATTGCTGCGGAACACACATAATCTTACCATTTTCAAGTCCGCAATACGCGCACGGGTTTTGCGTGCACGACGGAGTCGGGTTGTATGTTTATCCATTAGTGAACCTCAATTATTTTTTCTTGGCTTCTTTCATCACTACTACTTCACCTACATAACGAACACCTTTACCTTTATAAGGTTCAGGAGAACGGAATGCACGAATTTCAGCAGCGACTTGGCCAACCACTTGTTTATCTGCACCAGTCAAAACGATTTCTGTTTGGCTAGGAGTTTGAACAGAAACACCTTCAGGCATTTCGTATACGATTGGATGAGAGAAACCCAAAGACAAGTTCAAAACTTTGCCTTGAGCTTGGGCACGATAACCTACACCAATCAATTGAAGTTTTTTCTCAAAACCTTCAGAAACACCCTTAACCATGTTATTAACCAATGCACGAGCAGTACCAGACATAGCATTAGCCTGTTTACTGTCATTTTTTGCAGCAAAAGTCAATTTACCATCGTTCAGTTCAATAGCAACATCGGAATGCAAAGGAAGAGACAATTCGCCGTTTTTACCTTTGATAACCAATGCATCTGTTCCGAATTTTACTTCTACACCAGCAGGAACAGTCACTGGGTTTTTTGCGACGCGTGACATTTACTTTTCTCCACTAGGCTACGATGCACAACAACTCACCACCAACACCCTCAGAACGGGCTTTGCGATCAGTCATTACACCTTTAGAAGTACTAACAATAGCGACACCCAAGCCATTCATTACGCTAGGAATCTCACTTGATGCTTTGTAAATACGCAAACCTGGACGTGAAACACGTTTAATTTGCTCAATCACAGGGCGACCTGCATAGTATTTCAATTGAATTTCCAATACCGGTTTTGCATCAGCAGAAACCGCAAAATCCTCGATATAACCTTCTTCTTTCAGAACTTTTGCAATCGCACATTTCAGTTTAGAGGAAGGCATGGCAACTACTGCTTTATTAGCACGTTGCGCATTGCGAATACGAGTCAACATATCGGAAATAGGATCATGCATACTCATTATTTATACTCCTATTACCAGCTAGCTTTAACAACACCAGGGATCTCGCCACGCATAGCGATTTCACGGATTTTAATACGGCCCAGACCAAATTTACGGAAAGTGCCACGAGGACGACCTGTTAAAGCACAACGACGACGTTGACGTACAGGTGCTGCATTACGAGGAATGGATTGAAATTTCAAACGTGCTTCAAAACGTTCTTCTTCAGTCGCATTAGCATCATTAACAACAGCGAAAATTGCCTCACGTTTAGCTGCAAACTTTTTCGCCAATGCTTGACGTTTCAGCTCACGATTAATAAGTGCTTTCTTAGCCATGATTATCCTTTAAACGGAAACTTGAACAGTGACAACAAAGCTTTCGCTTCTTCATCAGTTTTTGCAGTAGTTGTAATAGTAATATTCAAACCACGCAAAGCATCGATTTTATCGTATTCAATTTCCGGGAAAATAATTTGCTCACGAACGCCCATATTGTAATTGCCACGACCATCAAATGATTTACCGCTTACACCACGGAAGTCACGTACGCGAGGCAACGCAATAGTAATCAAACGATCCAAGAATTCAAACATTTGATCACGACGCAATGTTACTTTGCAACCAACTGGATAGTTATCACGGATTTTAAAACCCGCGATAGATTTACGAGCAACAGTAACAACTGGCTTTTGACCAGCAATTTTCTCTAAATCAGAAACAGCGTGTTCCATAACTTTTTTATCAGCAACAGCTTCACCTACACCCATATTCAAGGTAATTTTTTCAATACGTGGAACTTCCATTACTGATTTGTAACCAAATTGTTTAACCAATTCAGGAACAACTGTATCTTTATAAAACTCTCTCAAACGAGCCATGTTATCTCCTTATGCTCCAATGATAGAGCCATTTGATTTGAAGAAACGAACGCGTTTAACTTTGCCTTCATTTTCAATCAGCTTAATACCAACACGGTCTGCTTTATTAGTTTCCGGATTCAGGATTGCAATATTAGAAATATCCAAAGGCATTTCTTTAGTAATAATACCACCCTCAATACCACGCATTGGATTAGGTTTTTGATGGCGTTTGACAACATTCACACCTTCAACAACAACTTTATCACCCAACACTCGAACTACTTGACCTTGCTTACCTTTATCTTTACCGGCAATCACTACAACCTGATCGCCTTTAATGATTTTATTCATCGCGCTATTCCTTATAATACTTCAGGCGCCAATGAAACGATTTTCATAAATCGCTCAGTACGCAATTCACGGGTTACCGGACCAAAAATACGAGTACCCAGAGGTTCAAGTTTATTATTCAACAACACAGCAGCATTGTTATCGAATTTAATTAACGCACCATCAGGACGACGCACACCCTTAGCAGTACGAACAACTACCGCATTGTATACATCACCTTTTTTGACACGACCACGTGGGGCTGCATCTTTAACTGCAACTTTAATAATATCGCCAACAGAAGCGTAGCGACGCTTAGATCCGCCCAATACTTTGATGCACATTACGCGACGCGCACCAGAGTTATCAGCCACATCTAAGATGGTCTGCATTTGAATCATATTAGTACCTTTAAATTAACCAACTTAATTTACCACTTTCATATAACTCGCACCTTACTTTAAGCTGCTTATTAAATGAAACCATCACGGTTCTAGTAAACCAGTCTTGGATCCCGAAGGGAGAGAAACTTCCATAAGAAGCTGGAAGATAAGAAACGAAGTTTACACGCAAATTAATTTTGCTGCAAGACTTCGTTTCTTATTAAGCTGCATTACTGTGTTTTAAATCAAACAGTACGCGCTTTCTCAACCAATTCTTTTACAACCCAAGACTTGGTTTTTGACAAAGGACGAGATTCCTCGATTACCACTACATCACCAATGCCATATTGATTGTTTTCATCATGAGCATGGATTTTAGTTGATAAACGAATAATTTTACCGTACAAAGGGTGTTTAACTTTACGTTCAACCAATACTGTAACAGTTTTGTCCATTTTGTCGCTTACCACTTTGCCTTGCAAAGTACGAACATTTTTAGCTTCGCTCATTACTTAGCACCTTTTTCAGTTAAAATGGTTTTAATACGAGCAATATCGCGACGTACACGTTTCAACTCGCTAGATTTACCCAACTGACCGGTTGCATTTTGCATGCGTAAGCCAAACTGAGCTTTCAACAAGTCCAACAAATCAGAGTTTAATTGCTCAATAGATTTGTCTTTTAATTCATTTGCTTTCATTATTGACCCACCTGTCTTACTACAAAGGTTGTAGGAATAGGCAATTTGGCAGCGGCCAATTCAAATGCTTCACGAGCCAAAGACTCAGGAACACCATCCATTTCGTACAATACTTTGCCTGGTTTAATTTCAGCAATGTAATATTCCACATTACCTTTACCGCCACCCATACGAACTTGGATAGGTTTCTCAGTAATTGGTTTATCAGGGAATACACGAATCCAAATGCGACCGCCACGTTTAATATGACGAGTCATAGTACGACGAGCAGCTTCGATTTGGCGGGCAGTCAAACGACCACGGCCTACGGCTTTCAAACCGAACTCACCGAAACTTACTTTGTTACCGCGAGTAGCAATACCGGTGTTACGGCCTTTTTGTTGCTTGCGATATTTCAGTCTAGTTGGCTGCAGCATTACGTCCACCTGCCTTTCTTTGTTTCTTCTCATGCTCAGGTTTAGAAGATTTAATATTACCTTCTGTATAAACCCAAACTTTCAGACCCAGTACACCATAAGTAGTGTGCGCTTCGCTAGTTGCATAATCTACATTTGCACGCAAAGTATGCAAAGGTACGCGGCCTTCACGGTACCATTCGCTACGAGCGATATCAGCACCATTCAGACGGCCTGAAGTCATGATCTTGATGCCTTTAGCACCAGAACGCATTGCATTTTGCATTGCACGTTTCATTGCACGACGGAATTGGACGCGTTTTTCAAGTTGCTGAGCAATACCATCAGCAATAATTTGCGCATCCAACTCAGGACGGCGAATCTCTTCAATATTTACATGAACTGGCACACCCATCAGAGCTTGCAAGTCACGTTTCAAGATTTCGATATCCTCACCTTTTTTACCAATAACCACACCTGGACGAGCAGAGTGGATAGTGATACGTGCAGATTTAGCAGGACGTTCGATTACTACGCGACCAACTGAAGCATTTGCCAATTTTTTGCGCAAGTAATTACGAACATCAATATCTTGTTTCAAAACAGTTGAAAAGTCGGTGCTTTTAGCAAACCATTTTGAAGCCCAGTCTTTAGTTACCGCCAGGCGAAAGCCTGTAGGGTTAATCTTTTGTCCCATAGCTTTTCCTTAGTTGCCCACTGTCACGTTAATATGACAAGTTTGTTTCTCGATGCGGTTACCGCGACCTTTGGCACGAGCTTGGAAACGTTTCAAGCTTGGGCCTTTGTCAACAAAGATAGTTACCACTTTCAGTTCGTCAATGTCAGCACCATTGTTGTGCTCGGCATTAGCGATTGCTGATTCCAATACTTTTTTAATCAGCTCAGCACCTTTTTTAGGGCTGAATGCCAAGATATTCAAAGCTTGGGCAACGTCTTTACCACGAATCAAATCAGCTACCAAACGAGCTTTTTGAGCTGAAATACGGGCATTTTTATGTTGTGCACTTACTCTCATGATTCACCTTATTTCTTTTTAGCCTTTTTATCGGCCAAGTGGCCTTTAAAGGTACGGGTCAATGAGAACTCACCTAATTTATGACCAACCATGTTGTCGCTGATGAACACAGGCACGTGAGTGCGACCGTTGTGAACAGCGATAGTCAGACCGATGAAATCAGGCAAAATGGTAGAACGACGTGACCAAGTTTTAATTGGGCGTTTGTCGTTGCTTGCACGAGCAGCATCTACTTTTTTCAGCAAATGCAGGTCTACATATGGGCCTTTTTTTAATGAACGAGCCATACTAATTAACCTTTATTTGAGTAACGACGACGAACAATCATGTTATCCGTGCGTTTGTTATTACGAGTGCGGTAGCCCTTAGCAGGAGTACCCCATGGGCTAACCGGTTCGCGAGCCTCACCAGTACGGCCTTCACCACCACCATGTGGGTGATCAACAGGGTTCATTACAACACCACGAACGGTCGGACGAATACCACGCCAGCGGTTAGCACCAGCTTTACCGATTTTTTTCAGGCTTTGTTCTTCGTTACCAACTTCACCGATAGTTGCACGGCAATTTACACTAATTTTGCGTACTTCACCAGAACGCAAACGAACTTGAGCGTAAGCACCTTCTTTTGCAAGCAATACCGCAGAAGCACCAGCAGAACGCGCAATTTGCGCACCTTTACCTGGTTTCATTTCGATACAGTGAATAGTTGTACCAACAGGAATATTGCGGATCGGCAGAGTGTTACCTGCTTTGATAGCAGCCTCAGCACCGGAAACCAATACTGCACCGGCTTGAATACCACGAGGAGCAATGATGTAGCGACGCTCACCATCTGCATAGCACAACAGTGCGATAAATGCAGTACGGTTAGGGTCATATTCGATACGCTCTACTTTTGCAGGGATACCGTCTTTGTTACGTTTAAAATCTACAACGCGGTAATGATGTTTATGGCCACCACCTTTATGACGGGTAGTGATATGACCATTGTTGTTACGACCGGCAGTAGAATTTTTCTTTTCCAGCAGAGGTGCATAAGGTGCACCTTTGTGCAAACCTTCTGTTACCACGCGAACCATGCCGCGACGGCCTGCAGAGGTCGGCTTCATTTTAACGATTGCCATTTTGTTTATTCCTTATCTGCAGCTGCAGCAGCGGCTTCCAAATCCAACTCTTGACCGGCAGCCAGGCTTACATAAGCCTTTTTAACATCGCTGCGACGACCTAAAGTACGACCAAAACGTTTAACTTTACCTTTAATGGTAACAGTAGTAACGTCTGCAACTTGAACGCCGAACAGCAGCTCAACAGCCGCTTTAATTTCAGGTTTGGTTGCATTTGCCAAAACTTTAAACGTCATTTGGTTACGTTTTTCAGCCAATACGTTGCTTTTTTCAGAAACGATAGGTGCCAAGATTACTTGAGTCAAACGTTGTTGATTCATACCCATTGCTCCTCTAATTGTGCAACTGCATCTTTAGTGATAACGACTTTTTTGTAACGCAGCAAGCTGTAAGGATCAACTTGTTGAGCTTCCAAAACCAATACGTTAGGCAAGTTGCGTGAAGCCAAGTAAACATTCTCGTCGAGCTGTTTAGTTACAAACAGAACTTGCTCCAAACCCAAGTTTTTCACTTGTTCGGCAAAAACTTTGGTTTTAGGAGTTTCAGCAGTCAATGCTTCGATTGCAAACAAACGTTCATCACGAGCCAATTGGGACAAAATAGTCGCCATACCAGCACGGTACATTTTACGGTTCACTTTTTGAGTGAAGTTTTCATCAGGTTTGTTTGGGAATGCACGACCACCTTTACGCCACAGCGGAGAAGAAGTCATACCGGAACGAGCACGACCGGTACCTTTTTGGCGCCATGGTTTTTTAGTAGAGTGGTTTACTTCGGCACGAGTTTTTTGAGCACGATTACCAGAACGGGCATTTGCCAAGTAAGCAGTAACCAGTTGGTGAACCAGAGCTTCATTGTATTCACGAGCAAACAAAGCATCAGAAACAGCCAAGCTGCCAGATACTTGTCCTTTAGCGTCAATTACTTTCAATTCCATTACGCACCTACTTTCACGCTAGGACGAACCACGACGTCACTGTTAACCGAACCCGGAACAGCACCTTTAACCAACAAGAGTTGGCGTTCAGCATCAACACGCACAACTTCCAATTTTTGAACAGTTGCTTTAGTGTTGCCGTATTGACCTGCCATACGCTTACCAGGGAACACGCGACCAGGGTCTTGTGCCATACCGATAGAACCAGGAACACGGTGGGAACGGGAGTTACCGTGGGAAGTACGTTGAGCACCGAAGTTATGACGTTTGATCGTACCAGAGAAACCTTTACCTTTAGAGGTGCCGGTTACATCTACCAATTGACCAACTTCAAACATAGAAACGGTAATTTCATCACCAGCTTTCAATTCAGCCAGTTTTTCTTCAGTCAAAGCAAACTCAACCAAACCGCGACCAGCTTCAACACCTGCTTTAGCAAAGTGACCGGCTTCAGTTTTGTTGACACGATTAGCTTTTTTCTGACCAAAGGTAACTTGTACAGCAGTGTAGCCGTCAGTATCTTTGGATTTCACTTGTGTAACGCGGTTGGCAGACATATCCAAAACAGTTACCGGAACAGAAACACCCTGTTCGTCGAACACGCGAGTCATACCAACTTTGCGTCCAACCAGACCTAAAGTCATGATTATTTTCCTTTTAAGTAAAGGGGCGGGCTACGATTGGCCTGCCTTTCAGACAAAGTTAAACTTGATACGGATGTACCAAGTCCGCCATTATAATTGACAAATCAAAGAAATATCAACAAAAATTTCAATTTAACTTCTTAAAACCATCATTTTTTTCGGATGAAGTGTTGCCAAATATCTGAAAATTTTCAGACAGCCTAAGAATTCTATAAAAAACCGAACAGCCAAGCTGTTCGGTTTTTCAGTTCTTATTGAACTTTAATTTCTACATCCACACCCGCTGGAAGATCCAGTTTCATCAGTGCATCAGTAGTTTTGTCAGTCCAGTCCACGATGTCCATCAGACGCAAGTGGGTACGGATTTCCAATTGTTCACGAGAAGTTTTGTTCACGTGAGGAGAACGCAAGATGTTGAAACGTTCGATTTTAGTTGGCAAAGGAATCGGACCTTTAACAACAGCACCAGTACGTTTGGCAGTTTCAACGATTTCTTGCGCAGAACGGTCAATCAGACTGTAATCATAAGCTTTCAGGCGGATACGAATTTTTTGGTTTGCCATTTATCAATATCCCTCAATTAAGCGATTACAGAAGAAACCACACCCGCAC
>NZ_KV835850.1:108096-114234 GCF_001838135.1 Neisseria sp. HMSC078H04 | reverse complement strand
GGCAACCTGGTTTGGTTCGGCGATTATTACGGTTGGGGCAAACTGAAGAGCGAAACCAACGTAACAGTAACGGCGCACCAATCCTTCCGCCTGCAAAACCAGTATGCTGACAGTGAGACGGGGCTGCATTACAACTTCTTCAGGTATTATGAGCCTGATGCAGGTCGGTTTGTGAATCAGGATCCGATTGGGTTGTGGGGTGGGGAGAATTTTTATCAGTTTGCGCCGAATGCTCAAGACTGGGTTGACCCTCTTGGTTTAAGCAAATGCTCATCAAGATCGAAAACACCAAATCCATATCAAGGTGTAAAAGAAGCATCTAAATATTTAAAATCACAAGGAGTTCCAAGAAAATATAGGAAACAAATTTTAGAATCTTTTGATAGAGAAACGATTAAAGTACGTTCGGCAGGAACTAGTGAATATGGATTAAGGTACTTTGACGGAATAAATGCTCAAGCTAAAGGTCGTTATTTATTTGAAACATTCCCTGCTACCAGAAGTAGCCTCGCAGTCAAACCAAAATGGAACCACATGACTAATATTGCTCAATTTAAAGTGAAACCAGGAACAACTATTATTGAAGGTAAAGCTGCACCTCAAGGTTTAGGGTTGCCTGGTGGACAAACACAAAAATATATTAATGACTTAGAAAGGTTAATAAGACAATGAATCAGGAGCAATTTATAAAAAAGATTAATATAGTTTTAGTCGAAATTGATAAAATGATTAATAATTGTGATGGATATAGTTATACAAATAAACAGCAGTTGATTTCTATAAAAAATGAACTATATGACATGATTAATTATCTAAATTCAGAAAGTATTTTTCAACAAAAAAAAGGAAAAGAATTTTTATTGTCTCGGATAGTAATTGATTCTTGGCCATTTAATAATGAAGTTGGTAAACTCCTTGTAGAATTAGAAGAAGATTTCAATTCTTTGACAAGAAAAATATAAAAATGTCTAAGTTAAAAATTTTGAATGAAACTCCTTTAGACTTTCAAGAAAAATTTTTGTTTGACAAATGGGAAGTCAGCTACCTTGATTTGATGGAAGTAAATCAAGGTTCTCCCTTAGTTGGAAGTCTATCCATTAACGGTCAAGTTATTATTAAAGAACAGGGGTTTGGAGGGCCTTTGTTGTATTTCAATAGAAAAATATATATTCCAGTTTTCATTAGACGATTTTGCGTTGTTGGATTTAGGCTTGCAACATTAAATTTAGATGATTTATCAATTGAGTATATTGGGGGTATCGAAGACTTGGTTTATCTGAAAGAGATAAAAGATAATAGAATTTATTTCTATACAGATATATATAAAAGCACAGAAAAGAATTTAACTTTATATTAACAAATATATCTCAAGAATATGCTGTAAACTGAAGCGTGCCGAGATAAATAAGACGATTTTTTGAGAAAAATGAAGTGCTGTTTTATTTCATAATGTGAAAGCTATTTTCAAATCCTGCCGATCTTAAGGCAGGATTTTTAATTAAGCGATGGCGTCGTCGCTATCCGATAGGGTTGATGGGTGGGATAATCTTTATCAATTTGCACCTAATACCCAAGTATGGGTCGATTGGTTAGGTTTAGCTGGAGTTGATATGAATTTATTCCCAAGTAATGAAGACATACACTCTTACGCTCATAAAGTTGCCAATAAACCGAATACTTTCCAAGTAGGAGGGCATGGTAATCCTTCATTGATGGTAGATGGGGCTACAGGTGAAAGATTAGATGCTAAAAAATTAGCAGCGAGAATTAAAAAAAATCCTAACTATAAATCAGGTATGACGGTTGAGATTTTATCCTGTAATACAGGAAAAGGAACAAACCTTCTTGAACAACAACTTGCTAATGAATTAAATACTACAGTTAAAGCACCAAATGAATATCTTTGGTTTTCAAGTAACGGGAAATTAACACTGATGGGAATGAAGGCTGATCGCTCGCAAGATACAAGCAAACCAGGCACCATGAGAAGCTTTACTCCTCAAAGTAAAAAAATAAGTAAGGAACATGCTAACTATGGAAATACTTAAAAATTTCTTAATTTTATTTTTGTTATTAACCCCTTTAATATCATGTAAACAACATCCGGAAAGAAATGAGAAAATGACTGACTTTATATCAACAGGTAGTACTTATTGGATTCCAGATGAAGAAATTCAAATTCTCGAAAAGAACGCCACTAATGGAGATAAAAACTCAGCATTCAAATTATATCAATACCATATGTTTGTATCTTTAGATCAAGATTTAGAATTTAAATGGCTAGAGATAGCGGCAAAAAATGGACATCCAATTGCCCAATCCAATTTAGCCGATTTATTTTTCACACAAGGCAATAAAGAAAAAGCCATATTTTGGGCTAAAAAGGCATATAGAAATGGCGCTAAACTACCAGACGAATTAAAAATATTGATAAATATCAATTGATTAATAAGATTTAGCGGATTATCGTTACAAACCTAAAACTTCTGGAGGAGGATTAAGAAAATGTTGGAAACTTCCTAAGGGGCACATTATCGAACGGGACTCATTCCATGGAGAATATTTGATATCAAATAAAATTTCAAAAATTAATCTTACTTATTTAAGAAATTGGACACAAACAATTATGACTATTTTTTGCCCTGTTAATAAGATATTGTTTACCCAATAATGTGAAGATAATATCTTCACAGAGCATTAAGTTTGTCTGAAAGGAATGTTTTAAGACAACATTAATGCCATAGTTCATAATACCTGAAAAAGTTGTAATGCATAATTGAAATGGTTGGCGAGCAGTTCCAGATATGTTCATTTCTCTTTTTAGTTTGCCCCAGTCGTAATAATTCCCAAACCAGAGGTTATCTTCACAGTCGGTCATCCCTCTTGGGATACCAATTTGATTACAGAGGAGGTAGTGTGTCTGTTGGCTGCTTTCTTCTGCAGTTGTCTAATCGTGAATTTACACCAGTAGCTTGACTCTTTCGGCACCTGAAAACCAGAAAGAGAAGATAGTGCTGGAATAGAGGCAAGTCCTAATGGGTCAATCTATCTTTCCCCAAAAAATTGAATCCTAATTCACAAACCGTCCCTCATATACCGGACAACCACCTTAAAGAATACAACGGCAGCAACTATTACTACGACCACTTCGGCAACCTGATCCACCGCGAACTGGCCGACGGCGAAGTACAGAACTACTTCTACGATCTGCATGACCAACTGGTCAAAGCCGGAATCTTCAAAAAGACGGCACAAAAGAGACTTGGGCCTACACCTACGATGCTTTGGGTAGAAGGATAGGCAAAGGACGTCTGAACAGCTAAGAAAGCTATTTAAAAAATTAAATAACTATAAACTTTTAAATGTGAAAAAAATATAAATGTGAAAAAAATAAGCCATCACTATTCTTTAGTGATGGCTTATTTTAAAGTAACTGGCACGCCCACGGGGAATCGAACCCCGGTTACCGCCGTGAAAGGGCGATGTCCTAACCGCTAGACGATGGGCGCGGATAAATCTTGTGGCGCACCCGGAGCGATTCGAACGCCCGACCCTCTGGTTCGTAGCCAGATACTCTATCCAACTGAGCTACGGGTGCATCAAGAAAGATTTGAATTATAAAGAGAGGGCTGTTTACTGTCAAGCGTTTTATTTGGAAAACTTGCAGACAGCGTGTAAAATGCGCATTTGCTATTGAATTTACAGAGAATAAAATGTCAGATTTCGTACGCTGGCCGCTCTTATCCGAAGCATTTTCCCGTTTGGGACGGCCTGTGGTCGTGGTGGATTTGGAGACGACCGGTGGAAATTTCTATCAAGACAGGATAACGGAAGTTGCCCTTGTTCGTTTTGAGCAAGGACGCACCACACATTACGAGCAATTGGTCAATCCTTGCCGCAGCATTCCCGAATTTGTTGCCAGACTAACCGGGATTCATGATGAAACAGTGAAAAACGCGCCTGTCTTTGCCGATATTGCAGCCGATTTGTTGCCGCTATTGCAAGGTGCTGTGGTTGTTGCCCACAACAGCCGCTTTGACTATACCTTCCTGCGTCACGAGTTTGCCCGTATCCATACTGACTTTGCCGCACCCTCGCTCTGTACGGTTCAACTGTCTCGCCGCCTGTATCCTGAGTTTTACAAACACAGTCTCGACAGTATTATCGAACGCACCGGCATTCAGACTGCCAACCGCCACCGCGCCATGACCGATGTTGCCGCATTGTGTGATTATCTCGAATTAAGTCTGGCAGAAAAAAATCATCAACAATGGGACGAACACGTCCGTGTATTGATGAATCCGAAAATGTTGCCCAATTGGCTGCCTGATTCGCTCGCCCAACAGCTCTATGCCCTGCCTGACAGTTACGGCGTATTGGTTTGGTTTGACCATTTCGGCAAAGCCCAAGCCATTGAAGCACACGAACGCGCATACAGTGAAACCGCCACCCTGCTGCACAGCAAAAAACTGCCGCCGCACATCAAAGCCGCAGCCTCCATCCGTTTTATTCCGGCAGTCGGACAGCTCCATACACTATGGCTCAAAGCCCAGACCATGCAGGAATACCAGCTGATGCCGTCTGAAAAGTCCACATCGTTTTCTACCGTCCGCTTTATCGCTGACGAACACGGCAGCCTTCAAGCACACATTGTCTTGTTAAACAGCGGTACAAGAAACTGGCGTCCTTACGGTTTGTTTGCCCACAAAAAAGCAGCCAAACGCGCTTTGACGCAATGGTCGCAAGAACACAGGCTCTGCCCGGATTCGCTCAACATTTTGCCGACCAGCTACGCAAAGGGCGAACCCTGCCCTGTCGAGGCCGTCGGAAAATGCAACGGCAACTGTCGCCAGCCAAATGGTATCAAACATCAAAACCAACGCATTACCGAGCTGGCCGCCCTACTCCCTGTAACCGATTGGGGTAAAGCGCACGAAATTGAAATTACCGAAACCGATCCCCTGACCGGAAACAGCATTACCCTGCTCTGTGCCGGTGGCGCGTTGGCATTGCCTGATGGAAGCTGGTATTTCGACAGCAGCCTGCCTATCGTGATTAAAAACAAATTCAGGCAAGACAAAGAAAATATCCGTTTGATTGCTTAAAACAAGGCCGTCTGAAAACCAAATTTTCAGACGGCCTATTGTGAATAACTTTCCGCTTTATTCTCACAATAAAAATCTGCCTAAATTTTAATCAGAACTTATTTTTATAATAGCAATCAAATACTAAACCAATTTATACACAAGCTGTTCACACAATTTTCAATGAAAGCTGTGTATACCCAGCCCAACGAGTGAACCATGAACAATCCTGAAATCATCTTCTTTGACATCGACGACACCCTCTATCGAAAATACACGGATACCCTGCGTCCTTCGGTTGCCCAAGCCATGCGCGCATTGAAAGCCAAAGGCATTTTGACTGCCATTGCCACCGGCCGTCCGGAAGCCGCCATTCCCGCCAAAGTCAAAGCCTTGATTCAAGAATGCGGTATCGACATGCTCGTTACCATCAACGGCCAATATATCTCCTTTCGCGGCAAACCCCTGCAAAGCTACCCCTTGGATATTGCCGACATCGAAACCGCCATCAACCTGCTTGAACAACACAAAATAGACTACGCGTTCGTCAACAACCAAGAAATTGCCGTTTCCTCCCATTCGCTGCGCGTTGTCGAAGGCTTATCACATATCCTGCCCAACTTCCTGACTGACAAAGAATATTTCCGTAAACAACCCGTTTATCAAATGTTGGTCTTTGTGGATGAGGAAGAAGAAAAAATCCTGCAACCGCTGATTCAACAACACGGCTTCAAATCCGTCCGCTGGCACAAACATGCCATGGACCTACTCAAACAGGAAGGTTCAAAAGCACGCGGCATCGCCCACGCAGTGGAAAAACTGGGGATTGATATGAGCAAAGTAATGGCGTTCGGCGACAGCTTCAACGACTTGGAAATGCTGTCAACCGTCGGTTTTGGCGTTGCCATGGGCAATGGTGAAGAAGCTGCCAAAGCGGCCGCACAATTCGTCTGCCCAAGTGTCGATGAAGACGGCGTATTGCGCGGCTTGCAAGAATTGGGCGTCATTTAAAACATCAAATCAAAAGGCCGTCTGAACATTTTCAGACGGCCTT
>NZ_KV835850.1:61381-107996 GCF_001838135.1 Neisseria sp. HMSC078H04 | reverse complement strand
AAGGCCGTCTGAACATTTTCAGACGGCCTTTAATCATATAAATAAGTAACTAGAAAAATACTGTAACCAATCTAAACAATCCCAAAACTGTATTCCAAACAGCTGTAATGGAAGTATCTATTGCATAAACAATGCCACCAGGTATAGCCATTATTGTATCAATTGGGTTTAAAATTAATCCTGTTATAAACCCTATACCTCCCATAACCATAGCTAAAACAATTTCAAATATTAAAATAGGAATAGCCAATACTAAATCAATTGATAAACTATAACGTTCCTTATCTAAAATATATACCCATTGATTAATATATTTCTGTGGTAAATTAATAATATAAGAAAATGAATATAACACATTAGAGATACCATCATTATCAAAAATAATTAAACTACTATCCGCACCATTATAATCATGTTTAAATATTGAATATGATAATCCCCATGTTCCTAACATATAAGCTTCATACAACCCTCTAGAGGCATCCTTTGTGAAACCTGCATTACTCCAAAAAGGATGTTTATTTTCCCAAGGTTTATCATTCCATCTATCAGTTCTAGAATGATATGATTCAGCCCAAAAAACTGTATTAGCTTTATCTTTATTATCTAAATATGAATAACTTGACTGTTGTTGAATAATATGTTGTTTCTCACAAGTTGCATTACGACGTATATCTGGATTTTCATCAGCCTTTTGAACAGTACCCCACCATTCAACCGGATGTGTAATAACACAATATCCCTTACTTAATGTATAAGGCCATGATTTATCACTTTCTGATCAACTTCATAAAAGTTCCCAATGGAATGAAATTATAACATGTAAATATATTTTTCTCAAATTCATATTTCTCCTCACAAAAGAATTAATCCACAACGCTACCCTTTATATAATCAATAGCTCCCAAATAGAAATTAATAAAAACTTAAATATAACATGAATTTAATTACCTTCGAAAGAAGAAATAACTGCCAACTAACTATTTCAAAAATAGGTTATATTAAAGATAAACGAAAAAGGAATGATAGAGCAATTTAAATGTTAAAAAACAGAACAAGGCCGTCTGGACATTTTCAGACGGCCTTGTCTTATCCATCAAGGTAATGCTTACTTCGGCAATACCAAAAAGCTAATCAGCAATTCTTTAAATACGAATCCAAACACACCCAAGCCCAAAACCAAGAAGAGCATGGCAATGCCGAATTTGCCGGCTTTGGATTCTTTACCCAAGTTCCAAACGATAAATCCCAAAAAGATAATCAGGCCGGTGAGGAGGATTTTCATTGCCCACGAGGCGAATTCTGCTTCAGACATTATTTTTTTCCTTTTATTCTTAAGATGTGTGTTTGATTGCTTTCAGACGGCCTATTAAATTTTAAGGCCGCCTGAAATTTGTTTTTAGATTATTTGTTCAATGCTTGTTGCAAATCATCAATCAAATCGTCGATGTGTTCCAAACCGACAGAGAGGCGGATCAAGCCCGGGCGGATATTGGCGGCGAGTTTTTCTTCAGGCTGCATCCGGCCGTGCGTGGTTGTCCACGGATGGGTGATGGTCGAGCGCACATCGCCGAGGTTGGCAGTACGGGAGAAAAGCTCCACGCCGTCCACGACTTTCCATGCGGCTTCTTGGTCGGCGACTTCAAAGCCGATGACGATACCGCCGCCGTTTTGCTGTTTGCGGATAAGCTCTGCCTGCGGATGGTCGGGCAAACCGGTGTAGTACACGGCTTGGACTTGCGGCTGTTGTTGTAGCCATTGGGCGATTTTTAACGCATTGTCAAACTGTTTTTCCATACGCAGCGACAAGGTTTCTACACCGCTCAACAACTGCCATGCGTTAAACGGAGACATCGCCAAACCGCAAGAGTTGCAATATATGGCAACTTGCGTCATCAATTCTTCCGAACCGGCCAACATGCCGCCCATCACGCGGCCGTGACCGTCAATCGCTTTGGTTGCGGAAGACACGGAAATATCCGCACCGTGTTTCAAAGGCTGCGAACCGGCTGGCGACAAGAGGCTGTTGTCCACCACCAAAAGCGCGCCGATGCTGTGTGCCAGTTCTGCCAACGCTTCCAAGTCGGCAACTTCGCCCAATGGATTGGACGGGGTTTCCAAAAACAGCAATTTGGTATTGTCTTTAACCGCAGCTTTCCATTCGTTCAAATCGGTTGGCGACACATGGCTGACCTCGATGCCGAACTTGGTAACGATGTTGTTGATGAAACCGACGGTCGTGCCAAACAGGCTGCGGCTGGAAACAACGTGGTCGCCTGCTTGCAAGAAGGTAAAAAACGCCGCCTGAATTGCAGACATACCGGTCGAAGTGGCTACCGCGCGCTCTGCACCTTCCAATGCAGCAATGCGTTTTTCAAAAGCGGCAGTAGTCGGATTGGCTGTACGGGTATAGGTAAAGCCTTTAATTTTTTTGGAAAACAAATCTGCCGCATGTTGCGCGCTTTCCCACATGAAGCTGCTGGTCAAAAACAGCGCCTGATTGTGTTCGCGATATTCGGTCTGCTCTTTGCCGCCCCGGATGGCCAGCGTTTGCGGATGAAGTTTTTTGTTCATTTATTCTCCAATCTACTGTGTATTCCAATGGACGGAATAATATTTTCCGTCTGTTTAACTTGTTAACATTTTGCGCCGATTTCTACCATCTTTCAAGCCGAAGGCCGTGTTTCGGGCCGTTTGAAAAAACAGGAAAACCGTTTTTACTGATAAAGGCGGCCATCGTGTTTCAACCAGCCGTCTTCATGACGGCCTGCCGGATCATGATGCGTCCAATGGATAACGCCGCCCTGCTCCGACCATTCGTATTCGCCGTAAAACGCTACTTTATCACCTTTTTTCAAGCCTTTGATTTTATCGGCCAAATCGATATTATGCGCCACCAAAAGCGTCTGGCCGCTGGAGAGCTTCAAGATAAAGCGTTGGTGGCGCGTGCCTTTGTTATCATCCGGCAGGGTTTTCCATACCGTGCCCTCGCCCTCAACCTGAATATCGCTTTGTTCGTTTTCAAACGCCTGTTTCAAAACCGCTTCGGCTGATTCTTTGTCCGAACCGATTTGCTGCTGAGCCGTATCGGCGTTTTTTCTACCCGAATTATTTTGTTTTTGAACGGCTTCTATTTTCTGCTGATTCTGCGATTGTACCGGCTGCTTGTTTTGCATTTTGTTATAGGCAAATACGGCAACCAAAGCAATCAGCAATACAATGATTTTATTTTTATTCATAACAATCTCAAAAAAAATGCCCGATTCTGCATCGGGCATATCAACTATTTAGAAAGGATATTTATCACGAAAACGTGAGCCGCTATTATACACGCTTCGTAAAATTTTAAGGGAATTTTACTCCGAAGGCCGTCTGAAACTTTTCAGACGGCCCGGATACTCAACGGCGGTATTTCATTTCAGTTTTCATATCGTCCAAAATACGTTTGACGTTGTGTTCCAATACATCCTCCACCAAGCCCGGCGCCTGCTCGTTCAGCATTTGCTGCAACTGGTAAGTGAACAAGGCCATTTGTTTTTGCACGGCAATCCGAATCATGCCGTTGACCGCATCAGCCACATGGGGACGCAAACGCTTAATCAGACGCTCGGTCAAATCTTTTTCAGAAACGCAGAATACTTGCCGACGGCCAATTGCTTGAGGGTTCAATACATTGATATGGACATTGATGGCCGGTTCTTGTTCAATGCCGTCTGAAACCGCCTCTTCAGCCGCTTCCGCATCATCATTTTCCGTTTTTTCAGTTTCTTCCACTTCAGGCGCATCAAAATCTACGGCACCTGATTTCGGATTCAGTCTGACAGTGTGCGTTGATTCGATATGACGCTCTGAAGCCGCGGCCTGCAATGCCGATTGCGCGCTCAACCAGTTATCCTGCAAAACCACCATTGCATCGGTTTCCACTGCTTCGCCATCGTCTGCAAGGGCAGTATTGTGTTCCAATTGCCAGCGGTACAAATATTCTTCCAATACTTTTTCACGATTATCCGCATCTAATTTATATTCTTTTTTAGACGCGGTTTTGGGCGCAACATCGACAGCCTCTTCCGATTTTTTGACTAATGGCGCATGGGTCGGCGCGGTATTGAATTGTCGTGCCTGACGCAATCTTTCCAAACGTTTTTCCCAATTCAGGTCTTCTTCCTCGAGGGCTGTGGGGTCAAGACGGTTGTTTTCCATAATAATCTCGTTTTTTCATTTTTATTGTGAACCGCATTCAAACCTAAAATCACTTGAAATACGGCCGATGGTTGGACATATCCGGCAAGCCGGCGCAAGCGTCACATTTTAATATTAATTCGCTATATAATCACTATTTTATTTAATACTCAAGGATACATCATGAGCAGCATCGAACAACGCCTCGAATATCTGGAAGAGGCCAACGACGCTTTGCGTATGCAAAACCACGTCCTCGCTACCGCACTCAAAGGCCTTATCCGCTCCCTGCCCTCCGACATGGCCAACGATGCCGTAGAATCCATCCAGCTTGCCTTTGAAGACGCGTTGGCGGAATTGAGCTACGAAGACAGTCCGCACACCGACCTCTTCCATGACGTAACCTACGCATTTTTCCGAGAAAAAGACCACTAATTTCAGCTAGTTTGTTCACAAAATTATGCTAAACTAAGATTTTATCCGTTAACATTTTATTAAGAAAGCACATATCATGAACATGAAAAAATGGCTGGCCACTGCCCTCGCTTGTTCCGCCCTTGCCCTGACTGCCTGCGGCGGTCAAAGCAACAATGCCTCTGCTCCTGCCGATAAAGTGTACCGTGTCGGCTCTAACGCCGAGTTTGCCCCATTTGAATCTTTGGATTCTGCCGGCAAAGTGGAAGGTTTTGACGTAGATTTGATGAATGCCATGGCCAAAGCCGGCAACTTCAAAGTCGAATTCAAACACCAGCCATGGGAAAGCCTCTTCCCTTCGCTGAACAACGGCGATGTGGACATCGTAATGTCCGGCGTAACCATCACTGACGACCGCAAACAAAGCATGCTCTTCAGCGACCCATACTTTGAAATCACCCAAGTCGTCCTCGTTCCAAAAGGCAAAAAAGTGGCTTCTTCCGAAGACCTGAAAAACATGGCCAAAGTCGGCGTGGTAACCGGCTACACCGGGGACTTCTCCGTTTCCAAACTCTTGGGCAACGACAATCCGAAAATCGCCCGCTTTGAAAGCGTTCCCCTGATTATCAAAGAATTGGAAAACGGCGGTTTGGATTCCGTCGTCAGCGACAGCGCGGTTATTGCAAACTATGTGAAAAACAACCCGACCAAAGGCCTGGATTTCATCTCCCTGCCTGACTTCACCATCGAAAACTACGGTATCGCTGCACGCAAAGGCGACGAAGCCACCATCAAAATGTTGAACGATGCGCTGAAAAAAGTACGCGAAAGTGGCGAATACGACAAAATTTACGCCAAATACTTTGCTAAAGAAGGCGAAAAAGCAGAAAAAGCCGAAGCAGCCAAATAATCCGGTTTGACTTCTTAAACTCAAGGCCGTCTGAAAAGTTTTCAGACGGCCTTTAATCTGGTTAACGCCATTAAACGCAAGCATCCCCTATAATCCGCTTGTTTTTATCCTTCAAATGAAAGACACGCCATGATCAAACCCCTTATCCTCAGTCTCGCTGCCGCAACCGCTTTGGCCGCCTGCTCCGCTTCTGAAAAACAAGAATCTCCTAAGGTCGGCGTGGCCAATCCGGCTTCTGAATTCTGCGTCAAACAAGGCGGCAAATCCGAAATCAAAAAAGACAAAGATGGTGGCGAATACGGCGTGTGCCACTTGCCTGACGATAAAGTCGTTGAAGAATGGGAATATTTCCGTCAGCACAACAAATAATTGCTCAATCATAGAAAAGGCCGTCTGAACCCAAGTTTCAGACGGCCTTTTTATTTAAACAACGATTATTTTACTTCCAATTTGGTCACGCCGCCCATATACGGTTGCAACGCAGTAGGAACATTAATGCTGCCATCGGCATTTTGATGGTTTTCCAATACCGCCACCAAAGTACGGCCGACTGCCAAGCCTGAGCCGTTCAAAGTATGCACCAAACGGTTTTTACCGTTTTCATCTTTGAAACGCGCTTTCATGCGGCGAGCTTGGAAATCTTCGCAGTTGGAACAGCTGGAAATTTCGCGGTAAGTGTTTTGCGCAGGAACCCAAACTTCCAAGTCGTAGGTTTTAGTTGCGCCGAAACCCATGTCGCCGGTACACAAAGTGATCACGCGGTATGGCAGTTCCAACGCTTTCAAAATATTTTCAGCATGGCCAACCATTTCTTCCAGTGCTTCGTATGATTTTTCCGGATGAACGATTTGCACCATTTCCACTTTGTCGAATTGGTGTTGGCGAATCAAACCGCGCACGTCTTTACCGTATGCGCCCGCTTCGGAGCGGAAACATGGGGAATGCGCAGTTAATTTCAACGGCAAATCGTTGCCGGCCACGATGCTGTCGGCAACGGTATTGGTCAGCGTTACTTCGGCGGTCGGAATCAGATATTGCGTTTTCTTGCTCTCGTCACCGCCGCGGGTAACATGGAACAAATCTTCTGCAAATTTAGGCAGTTGGCCTGTGCCTTGCAGGGTGGTGTCGTCCACGATGTAGGGCGTGTAATGCTCGGTGTAGCCGTGTTTCAGCGTGTGCGTATCCAGCATGAACTGAGCCAAAGCGCGATGCAGACGGGCGATTTGGCCTTTCATCACGGTAAAGCGCGCGCCAGACAGTTTCGCACCGCCTTCAAAATCCAAACCCAAAGGCTCGCCCAAATCAACATGGTCTTTGATTTCAAAGTCAAATTCGCGCGGCGTGCCGACTTTGCGGACTTCAACGTTTTCCGTTTCATCTTTACCGGCAGGAACACTTTCGTGCGGCAGGTTCGGAATGGTCAACAACCATGCATCCAATTCTTTCTGAACCGCATCCAAATCAGCGGCAGCCTGCTCCAAATCCACTTTGATTTGGGCAACCTGATCCATCGCAGCTTGAGCCTCTTCGTGTTTGCCTTGACCTTTCAACGCGCCGATTTGTTTGGAAATACTGTTTCGTGAAGCCTGCAACTCTTCTGTTTTCACTTGAACGGCTTTGCGTTGCTCTTCCAAAGCGTTGAAACGCGCGGTATCAAACTCATAACCGCGTGCGGCCAAACGTTCGGCGACTGCGGCGGTATTGCTGCGGAGCAATTGGATGTCTAACATTGTTTTCTCTCGTTAAGATTCGGAATGGCATTATTGTAAACCAATTTAAAGATATTTTCACAGCGGCAGGCCGTCTGAAAACAAAAAACGCCCCTGCAAAAAGCAGGAGCGTTTTTTAGAATTTTGGCACGCCCACGGGGATTCGAACCCCGGTTGCCGCCGTGAAAGGGCAGTGTCCTAGGCCTCTAGACGATGGGCGCGTAACCGAAGCGCGAACTATACAGAAAGCCTTTTCTTCTGTCAACGCCTTTACTGCATTTTTAAAGATGTTGCCGATTTCCGTATGTTATTTTCCCTGTATAATGCCGGTTTTAATAAAAAGGAAAACTCGCCATGTGGTTTAAGCAAATCAGTTTTTATCCGCTCAACAAAGACAAGTTGCCCGAATTGGAAGTCCTTGCCGACAAATTGGCGCAATCCGAATTTGCCCATTGTCAGGGTTTGGACTGGTTTAGCGAAGGCTTTGCCACGCCGGTTTCCTTTTCGCCCGAGCTGGTTTTCCCTGCCGATTACACTTGGCGCGTTGCTTTGAAAAAAGAAGAAAAAGTCCTGCCTGCCGGCGTGATTCGCGATATTTTGGATGAAAAAGTTTTGGAAATTCAAAACAACGAAGCGCGTAATGTCGGCCGCAAGGAAAAACAAGAGCTGAAAGAACAGATTACTGACGACCTGCTGCCCCGTGCCTTTACGCGCAGCAGCCGCACACAGGCGATTTTCGACACGCGCCACGGGTATCTTTTGGTCAACAATGCCGCCTCTGCCAAAGCGGAAAATATCCTGACCAAACTGCGCGAGGCGTTGGGCGGTTTGGAAGCAGCCCTGCCCAACACCAAACAATCGCCCTCCTCCCTGATGACCAGCTGGCTACTGCAAGGACACTGTGAGGGCGGTTTTGAATTGGACAGCGATTGCGAACTCAAAGGCATAGGCGATGTTGTTCCGGTCGTCAAAGTTTCCAAACAAGACCTGACTGCCGATGAAGTGGTACAACACGTCAAAAACGGCAAAACCGTTACCCAACTTGGCTTGGTATGGCGCGAACAAATCGCGTTCATCCTCACTCAAGACTTCACGCTCAAACGCATCCAGTATCTGGACGTTTTGCAAGAAGAAGCGGAAAGCAACGGCGACGATGCCGCCAGCCTCGCCTTTGCCTCGCAAATACTGATGACCGAAGCCATCAGCACCATGCTGGAAGAACTGGTTTCTTATTTGGGCGGCTGGCAAGAATAATTTTTCAGACGGCCTTTTGATTGGGAAATATCAAAGGCCGTCTGAAATATAAATGAAGTATCAGAAAGGATGTCATGATGTTGGGCGCAGTCATTGGCGATATTGCCGGATCACGATTCGAGTTTGACAACTACCGTCACACCGATTTTGACATTTTCAGCCCCGACAGCGACTTTACCGATGACACGATTTGCACTGTTGCCATTGCCGATTGGGTTTTACAAGGCTGCAACGATAATTTGGCCTCTATTTTGCAAGGCTGGTGTAGGGCATATCCCTGTCCGAAAGGCGCATATGGCGGCCGCTTCTCACAATGGATAGAATGGAAAGATCCAGAACCTTATAATAGCTGGGGCAACGGCTCGGCCATGCGTGTTTCGGCCGTTGGTTGGGCATTTGCCACATTGGAAGAAACCCTGCATTTTTCCGAACAATCCGCTATCGTAACGCACAACCACCCGGAAGGCATTAAAGGTGCACAAGCCGTAGCCGCCGCCATCTTTTGGGCGCGTACTGGTATGGGCAAAGCGCAAATCAAAGAAAACATTACACGACAATTCGGCTACAACTTGAGCCAAAGTTGCGACCAAATCCGCCCGCATTATCATTTCAACGAAAGCTGTCAGGAAACCGTACCTCAAGCAGTTACCGCCTTTCTTGAAAGCGATGATTTTGAACACGCCATCCGACTGGCAGTTTCCCTGGGCGGAGACAGCGATACCTTGGCAGCCATTACCGGCAGTATTGCCGAAGCCTACTACGGTATCCCTACCGCCATGCGCGAACACGCTTTAGCCATATTGCCACGCCGTATTGCTGAAACCCTGCTGACTTTTGAATCCCAATATCAGGCCGTCTGAAACCGCCTGCAAAAAGGAATGAATGATGAAATACCTCGCCCTACTCCCTATCGCCTTAATGCTGGGTACGCCTGCCATTGCCGAAACCATCAATCCTTATCAGGAAAAAGGTTGTGCTTATGATGGCGATGTCGGCAAAGACGGCAAACCGTCCGGCAAAGGTACATGGAAATGCCAAGACGGCCGCAGCTATGTCGGAGCCTTTAAAGACGGCAAATTCGACGGCAAAGGCGTATATACTGTTTCCAGCAACAGCGAAACCTTTATCGAACCTTTCTCCTCCAACAGCGCCAAATTACGCAATATGACGCTGGAGGGCGTGTTCAAAAAAGGCAGGGCGCACGGAAACTTTACCGCCTCCCAAAACGGCACACCAGTCTTCATCATGAAATGCGAAGACGGTATGATTAAAGAAGTCAAACTGCCTAAGAAATCTGCTTCCAAAACCAAATAAACAGCCTTTCAGACGGCCTTATCCAGCTTTTAGGCCGTCTGAAACATCAATTAACAAGCCCGCCTAAAGGCTGTTGTGTTGATTTTAAAGAATTTCCAAACAACCCTTACCCCAGGACAACCACCATGAGCATTAAATCCGACAAATGGATACGCCGCATGGCCGAAGAACACGGCATGATTGAGCCGTTCGAGCCCAACCAAATCAAAGAGGCCAACGGTCAACGCATCATTTCCTACGGCACATCCAGCTACGGCTACGACATCCGTTGTGCCAATGAATTTAAAATCTTCACCAACATCAACAGCACCATCGTCGATCCAAAAAATTTCGACCCGAAAAACTTCGTAACCGTCGAAGACGACTGCTGCATCATTCCGCCCAACTCCTTTGCTTTGGCGCGCACAGTCGAATATTTCCGCATCCCGCGCAACGTCCTGACCGTCTGCTTAGGTAAATCCACTTACGCACGCTGCGGCATCATTGTCAACGTTACCCCGTTCGAGCCTGAGTGGGAAGGCTACGTTACGCTTGAGTTTTCCAACACCACCCCCCTGCCTGCCAAAATCTATGCAGGCGAAGGAGTAGCTCAAGTCTTGTTCTTTGAAAGCGATGAAGTCTGCGAAACTTCATACAAAGACCGCAACGGCAAATACATGGGGCAAACCGGTGTTACCTTGCCTAAGACTTAATATACAAAATAAAAAAAGGCCGTCTGAAGTTTCAGACGGCCTTTTATCATTTCATTTAGAAACGGCGTTTCAGCTTACAAGCCTGCAAGATATGAACGGCGAGTTCTTCCACTGATTTATCCGTTGTATTGGTAAACGGTACTCCGTGGCGTTTGAACATATTTTGCGCATCGGCAATCTCACTGCGGCAAGTATCGATTTTGGCATAGGTCGAATTAGGACGGCGCTCATGACGGATAGCCTGCAGACGCTCAGGCTGAATGGTCAAACCGAACAGCTTGTCTTTATAAGGTTTGACCATACGCGGCAAATCGGTCGATTCCAAATCATCGGGAATCAATGGATAGTTTGCGGCGCGGATACCGTATTGCAGGGCCAGATAGAGACAGGTCGGCGTTTTGCCCGAACGGGACACGCCCATCAAAATCACATCCGCTTCCTGCAGGTTTTTATCGCTGACACCGTCATCATGATTCAGTGAAAAATTGACCGCCTCCATACGCGCATCATAGCGTTGGGTATTGCCGATACTGTGGTGCCCCTGCCGGGCGGCAACCGCCTCCGTATTGAGTTCCTTTTCCAAAAGACCGAGAAAGGTTTCAAAGAAATTAATATGGAACGCATTGGCTTTCTTGATGATTTCACGGATTTCGTCATTGACCACACTGACAAAAGCAATCGGGCGCACGCCGAATTTTTCAGCTGACTGGTTGACTTTGTCTACAACAGCACGCGCTTTTTCAGGCGTATCGATAAACGGATAGGTATGGCGTTTGAACTCAACATTGCCAAATTGGTTCAGCAAGGCTTCACCGATATTTTCAGCGGTCAGGCCAGTTCGGTCGGAAATATAGAAGACTTGGCGTGGATCAGTCATAATGAATCCTCTTGAGGGTAACGTTTCAGACGGCAATCATAGCAGTTACAGCCTTTGCAATAAAGCGATTCCCGACAGATTACACAGGATTACAACAAATTTGAACAATTTTTAAATTGGCACAAAATTTTATTTTTTTCTATTTTGTAGAATTTTATTCTAAAATTGCAAAATAAATCTTGTTTATCAAATTTATTAACTTATTTTGTTTTCCATATTTAACAAGAAGATAACACGTAAAAACATGAATCTGATATTCACATTTCAGAAGGCTACACGTCTGAAAAGCACAATATCACAGACGAATTTGTGATTTTTAAAAAGATAAAACACATGACAGCCATCAAACGAATGGCTACAATAAGCAGGCGGATTTGTTTCTTTTTTAACATTTTTTGGATTGGATTGGACACACAAATGGCCGAAAACTACGTTATTTGGTTTGAAAACCTGCGTATGACTGACGTTGAGCGAGTGGGCGGTAAAAATGCCTCTTTGGGCGAAATGATCAGCCAACTGACTGAAAAAGGCGTGCGCGTTCCCGGCGGTTTTGCAACCACAGCCGAAGCTTATCGTGCTTTCCTGGCTCACAATGGTCTGAGCGAGCGTATTTCCGAAGCCCTGAAACAACTGGATGTTGAAGACGTTGCCGAATTGGCACGCGTGGGTAAAGAAATCCGTCAATGGATTTTGGATACCCCGTTCCCTGAGCAGCTGGACGCTGAAATCGAAACAGCTTGGAACAAAATGGTTGCCGATGCCGGCGGTGCAGATATCTCCGTTGCCGTACGTTCTTCCGCAACAGCAGAAGACTTGCCGGACGCTTCTTTCGCCGGCCAACAAGAAACCTTCCTGAACATCAACGGCTTGGATAACGTTAAAGAAGCAATGCACCATGTATTCGCTTCCCTGTATAACGACCGTGCCATTTCTTACCGTGTCCACAAAGGCTTCGAACACGACATCGTTGCCCTTTCAGCCGGCGTACAACGCATGGTGCGCTCTGACAGCGGCGCCTCCGGCGTGATGTTCACCATCGATACCGAATCCGGTTACGACCAAGTCGTTTTCGTTACCTCTTCTTACGGCCTGGGCGAAAACGTCGTACAAGGCGCGGTCAACCCTGACGAATTCTATGTATTCAAACCTACTTTGAAAGCAGGCAAACCGGCTATCCTGCGCAAAACCATGGGTTCAAAACAAATCAAAATGATCTTTACCGACAAAGCCGAAGCCGGTAAATCTGTAACCAACGTCGATGTACCTGAAGAAGACCGTCAACGCTTCTCCATTACCGACGCCGAAGTTACAGAGTTGGCCCATTACGCGCTGACCATCGAAAAACACTACGGCCGCCCAATGGACATCGAATGGGGCCGCGACGGCTTGGATGGCAAACTCTACATCCTGCAAGCTCGCCCTGAAACCGTGAAATCTCAAGAAGACGGCAGCCGCAACCTGCGCCGCTTCTCTATCAACGGCGAAAAAGTTGTCTTGTGCGAAGGCCGTGCCATCGGTCAAAAAGTTGGCCAAGGTAAAGTTCGCTTGGTGAAAGATGCTTCCGAGATGGATTCCGTTGAAGCAGGCGACGTACTCGTTACCGACATGACCGACCCGGATTGGGAACCGGTAATGAAACGTGCTTCTGCCATCGTGACCAACCGTGGCGGCCGTACCTGCCACGCAGCGATTATCGCGCGTGAATTGGGTATTCCGGCTGTTGTAGGTTGTGGCGATGCTACCGATCTGCTTTCAGACGGCCAAGAAGTTACCGTATCTTGTGCCGAAGGCGATACTGGCTTCATCTACTCCGGCCTGCTGGACGTACAAGTTACCGATGTTGCTTTGGACAACATGCCTAAAGCCCCTGTCAAAGTGATGATGAACGTTGGTAACCCTGAATTGGCATTCAGCTTCGCCAACCTGCCTAGCGAAGGTATCGGCTTGGCGCGTATGGAATTTATTATCAACCGTCAAATCGGTATCCACCCTAAAGCCTTGTTGGAATTTGACAAACAAGACGACGAATTGAAAGCGGAAATTACCCGCCGCATCGCCGGCTACGCTTCTCCTGTCGACTTCTATGTCGATAAAATCGCAGAAGGCGTGGCAACTTTAGCTGCTTCGGTTTACCCACGCAAAACCATCGTCCGTATGTCTGACTTCAAATCCAACGAGTACGCCAACTTGGTGGGTGGCAGCATTTACGAACCACACGAAGAAAACCCAATGTTGGGCTTCCGTGGTGCAGCGCGTTATGTAGCTGATAACTTTAAAGACTGTTTCGCACTCGAGTGCAAAGCCTTGAAACGTGTCCGTGACGAAATGGGTTTGACCAACGTCGAAATCATGATTCCATTCGTCCGCACTTTGGGTGAAGCTGAAGCTGTTGTCAAAGCCCTGAAAGAAAACGGTTTGGAACGCGGCAAAAACGGCCTGCGCCTGATCATGATGTGCGAATTGCCAAGCAACGCAGTATTGGCAGAACAATTCCTGCAATACTTCGACGGCTTCTCCATCGGCTCTAACGACATGACCCAGCTGACCCTCGGCCTCGACCGTGACAGCGGCTTGGTATCTGACTCCTTCGACGAGCGTAATCCTGCCGTTAAAGTGATGTTGCACTTGGCAATCTCTGCCTGCCGCAAACAAAACAAATACGTCGGTATTTGCGGTCAAGGCCCGTCAGACCATCCGGACTTTGCCAAATGGCTGGTTCAAGAAGGTATCGAGAGCGTATCGCTCAACCCTGATACCGTGATTGAAACTTGGCTGTATCTGGCTAACGAATTGAACAAATAAGTTCGATGAGACAAAAATCCCCTGCCCGTCTATCTCGGCAGGGGATTTTTATTGCCTTATTCAATGCCGTCTGAAAGAACTTTCACGTTCTTTTACCTTTTTAAAAAAGTCATTTTACATCAAAAAGATATAAAAAGATTCTGCCATACCCACAAATTCTCAATGGTACTATATTGCCTTTCCGCATTTTATCCCATGCCTTTTGAGTGAACCTTTTTTCACTCTTCCTATCTATCATACACAGCATAACGATACATTTAGAAACAACCCATGAATACAAATTTTATTTCCACCTTTCAGACGGCCTTGAAACGTCTAGCACTCATCAGCACCATTGCCGTATTAGCAGCCTGCGCCGGCAACAATACCTCTTCCAACCGCGCCGTACCTGACGGCTACTACAAAGTCCGCCCTGGCGATACCCTGACCCAAATCGCCAAACGCTACGGACAAAACGTCAATACACTGGTTGCATGGAACAACCTTCCCAACGCCTCACAAATCGAAGTCGGCCAAGTATTGCGCGTCCGCCGTCATGTTGCCCCACGCAGCACTGCAACACAGCAACGCCAAACCACTGCCGTTACCCCAATCAACCGATTGAACCTGCAATGGCCGACCGATAACGCTTCATCCTCCATTATCCAACGCTACAACGGCACAACCAGCAAAGGCATAGATATTGCAGGCACACAAGGCCAACAAATCCGTTCCGCTGCAGCCGGTACCGTTATCTACGTTGGCGAAGAAGTCCGCGGTTACGGTAAGCTAATTTTGATCAGCCACAATGACTACACCATTACCGCCTACGCCCATAACGACACGCTTTTGGTACAAAAAGATCAAAAAGTCCAAGCAGGTCAAGTTATCGCCACCATGGGCAGCAGCGATTCAGACAGCGTCAAGCTGCATTTTGAAGTTCGTCTCAACGGCAAAGCAGTCGATCCCCTGCCTTATTTGACTAGAACAAATTAATACCTTAATCAAAAGGCCGTCTGAAATAACTTTATTTCAGACGGCCTTTTGATTTGTCTTACCATAACACCCATCTCAACAAAGCATTGACCAACTTAACTTATGTTGATTGAGTGAAAACACCGTTATACAATAACAACTCTTTTTAACATTCTATTTTAGGTGCCCTACTATGTCTCCTAACCGCATCCTTGCAACCGCATTCTTGTTTGCTTCTGCATTTGCCAGCGCAGATGTCCATATTGATGAAAGCATCCCTTACCGTCATGCAGAAGAAATCGATACCCGTATCGTTTCCGAGTGTTTACAAATTGGCAACGTCATGTCCAAATCTTTGCAAGAAACTGCAGCCAAAAGTGATGTAACTATTGTCCGTGACGGTAAAAAACAAGGCACATACGCAGATATCTCCATTACTTCCGCCATGAGCGCAGGCGTAGCCTTTGTCGGCCACGCCAAAAGTATTACAGCCGTTGCCACTTTGTATGGTGATGGCGAAGAAGTCAATAAAAAAACCTTTACCCGCAATTCTTCCGGCGGCATGCTCGGTGTTTATAAAAGCTCTTGTGCAGTCTTAAATCGCACTTCTAAAGTCTTGGGTTCAGATATTGCCCAATGGATTGTTAGCGAACAAAAAACGCTCAAGACAAATAAAACCCCAATTTGATAAAGGCCGTCTGAAAAATCGTATTTCAGACGGCCTTTATATTTTCTATTTCTCTAGAAACAAAGAAATAAATTATCCATTAATCATTGTCAGAAATAGAGAATTTTATTTCCAACGCCCTTGATTTTAGAATATCTACCCTCAATTATTAAAACTATAAGAATTTTGTATATGAGCAGTCAAAGGAATAACATGGCAGAAAAAAACTATTATGAAATACTAGGCGTTGCCAAAGATGCGGATGAGGCCGAAATCAAAAAAGCCTACCGAAAACTGGTGCGCAAATACCACCCCGATGTCAGCAAAGAACCTGACGCAGCCGAACGTACGGTAGAAATCAACCGTGCCTACGAAACGCTTTCCGACAAAGAAAAGCGGGCCGAATACGATGAAATGTTGGCTAATCCTTACGGACGCAGCGCCGGAGGCAATCCGTTCGGTCAAGGCGGCAATCCGTTTGGCAATGGATTTAACGGTGGCGGCTTCCACTATGAACGTCATGAAGGCGAACCGTTCGGAGCGGGAGACTTCAATTTTGAAGATCTGTTTTCATCATTCCGCCAATCCCACACTCGTTCCGAGCAACCCCGCGGCCCAATAAAAGGCGAGGATCAACATGCTGAATTGAGTATTGATATTTACGCAGCGTATGTTGGCGCAGAACGTAGCATGACTTTGAATGTGCCGACTCTAGACGAATACGGACGTGCGGTCTATCAAAATAAAACCCTCAACGTCAAAATCCCCAAAGGCATTGCAGAAGGCCAACAAATCCGTTTGGCCGGTCAAGGTTTGCCGGGATATAACGGCGGTGAAAACGGTGACTTGTACTTAAAAATCAAGTTCCACGACCAACCTGATTTATACGTCAAAAACAGGAAAGACGTATATCAAACAATAGATGTCAAACCTTGGGAAGCCGTATTGGGCGGCAAAATCATCGTCCCTACCGCCTCAGGCCGCTTGCAGGTCAATCTGCCTGCCAACAGCCAAAGCGGTAAAAGCATCCGCCTCAAAGGCAAAGGTATTCCTGCAAAAGAAGCCGGAGACCTTTATCTCAATATCCGCATTAATGTTCCGCCAGTAGAGAGCGAAGCCGACCGTGCCGCATGGGAAAAATTGGCCGAACACTTTGCCGCGAAACAAGCATAAGAGAAAGGATAAATTATGATTCAGTCCTCCGATGTTACCCTTACTTTTGAAGAAATCGTTGCCGCCAGCCGCTGCCGTCGTGATTGGCTGTTGGAACTTATAGCAGAAGACATCATCAGCATAGATGGTGCGCCCGAAAAAAGCACCTTCAGTGGTTTTCATCTTGCCCGCATCCGTCGCGCACAACGCTTAAGCCGTGATTTTGAGGCCGGCATTCCTGCATTGGGGCTGATTATGCGGCTGTTGGACGAGGTGGAAGAGCTCAGAAAAATACAGCGTCCGCTGGTACTGCTCGAAGAAGAGTAAATATTGGCAAGTTGTTCGATTAAATATTGATGACAAGACAAAATCTTTGATATTTATTGATATTCCATAATGAAAGGCCGTCTGAAAGTATTTTCAGACGGCCTTTTTATGCCTTCATTAACAACAGCGTCCGCCGTTGCTACCGCAACGGCGTTTGCGGCAGTAGTCTTGGAATTGCAGCTCGGTCATGACCGGCGCATTGGGATTATGTTTGCGCTGGCGGGCAACGTAGTTTTCATAATCTGGGACACCGGCCATCAAGTTTGCTGTCAACTTGATGGTTTTCCACCAAGATGCGAGCTTATGCTTCATGCTGAGCCTCCGGCTGTTTACCGTCGCGGTACACTGCTGGAATTTCTTTAGCAGTTGGCCAGCCGACTTTGCGGGCTTTCATGGCGGTACGAAAACCGTACACGGCGACAATCACGACAACTGCCAGGAACAAAGCGGTCAGACCGGCATTGATTTGGTCGTTGAAGATGATTTGTGACATTTCGCCAATGTCTTTAGCTGGGGCAAGGACTTCGCCTGAGGCCAAGGCATCGCGGTATTTGCCTGCATGAGCCAAGAAGCTGACGCGTGGGTCGCTGTGGAACAGTTTTTGCAAACCGGCATAGCAGGTTACAAACAATACGCCGACAGCAGGAACCAAGGTTACCCAAACATAGCGGTCGCGTTTCATTTTCACCAATACAACGGTACACATAATCAACGCTACGCCTGCAAGCATTTGGTTGGCGATACCAAACAACGGCCAGAGCGAGTTGATACCACCCAGAGGGTCGGTTACGCCGGTATAGAGGAAGTAACCCCACAATGCCACGGCAAAGAATGTTGCAACCAAGTTGGCAGGGATAGAATCGGTGTTACCGAATGGTTTGTAGAAGATACTGCCCAAGTCTTGAATCATGAAACGGGCAACGCGTGTACCGGCATCAACCGCGGTCAAGATGAACAAGGCTTCAAACAGCAAGGCAAAGTGATACCAGAACGCCATCATGGCTTCACCCGGAATCAGACGGCTCATGATGTGTGCCATACCAACTGCAAGAGTTGGTGCACCGCCTGCACGAGACAGAATGGTGTTTTCGCCCACTTCTTTAGCAGTATGCAACAGAGTTGCGGCATCAACAGAGAAATTCAGTTTAGTGGTGATGACTTCGGCAGCTGTGTTGGCATCTGTACCAATCAGCGCAGCCGGACTGTTCATCGCGAAGTACACGCCTGGATCAAGCGAAGCGGCGGCAGCCAAAGCCATAATGGCCACAAAACTTTCCATAATCATGCCACCGTAACCGATCATGCGGACGTGGGTTTCGTTTTCCACCATTTTTGGTGTGGTACCTGAAGAAATCAACGCATGGAAGCCTGAAACCGCACCACAAGCAATGGTAATGAACAAGAATGGGAACAATGCACCGGAGAATACCGGACCTGAACCATCGATAAAGTGGGTAACAGCAGGCATTTGCAGAGTCGGGTTAACAATAACGATACCCAAAGCCAAAGCTGCAATCGTACCGATTTTCAGGAAGGTAGACAGATAGTCGCGCGGAGTCAGCAAGAGCCAAACCGGCAATACGGAAGCCACGAAACCGTAAATCATAATCGCCCAAGTCAGCTGAATGCCGTCAAGGTCGAACCAGTGACCGAAGGAGCTATGGGCAACATCTTCACCGTAAATCACGGCCAACATCAGCAAAATAAAGCCGACGATGGAAATCTCACCAATTTTGCCCGGACGGATATAACGGGTATAGATACCCATAAACAGGGCAATCGGCATAGTCGCTGCGATGGTGAACGTACCCCAAGGGCTGTGAACCAATGCTTTCACAACGATCAGCGCCAACACCGCCATAATGATGACCATAATCATCAAAATACCGATGGATGCAATCACGCCTGGGACGGTACCGAGTTCTTGTTTCACAATATCGCCCAAAGACTTACCGTCACGGCGCATAGAAACAAACAGTACCATCATATCCTGTACGGCACCGGCAAATACCACGCCGAAGATAATCCACAAAGTACCGGGCAGATAACCCATTTGCGCTGCCAATACAGGACCAACCAGAGGGCCTGCGCCTGCAATAGCGGCAAAGTGGTGGCCGAACAGTACACCTTTATGTGTGGGCACATAGTCCAAGCCGTCATTGTGGCGTTCTGCCGGAGTCAGACGGTTAGGATCAAGCTGCATCACACGGTTGGCAATGTAAAGACTGTAGAAACGGTAGGCAATGCAGTATACCGAAATGGCGGCCGTAACCATCCAAATCGCACTGACTTGTTCGCCACGGCTGAGAGCTAAAGTAGTAAAGGAGGCCAAGCCTACCAAAACCACAATGCCCCAGATCAAAAATGATTTGAGCGATTTCATTGATTTATCCTTAAAACGTGATGCACCAAGGCTTGCTTTAGCGACAAACTGCCTTAATGCGCTTCAGAAAGACCAGTCATTATAGTCTTCATGATTTCATGAGTGAAATGTCATTTCAACCCAAATTCGACTGAAAACAAAATGATTAGTTCGCCCGTAAGGTTAACACAAACAGACAATATACCCTTCATTTTTTACTTCAAAACTAAATATTCCTTAACATATAGCAAACGAAAGGCCGTCTGAAAACCCAAATCTTCAGTTTTCAGACGGCCTGACAAACGGTCAATGCTATAATCCGACATTCCCATTTCTCTATATTGCCATACCATGCAAAACAACGATTCCGAAACCATGCGCCTCTCCAAACGCATGGCGCAATTAGGCTTATGCTCGCGCCGCGAGGCAGACAGCTACATCGAGCAAGGCTGGGTCAAAGTCAACGGCCAAACCGCCGTACTCGGTCAAAAAGTCACCGAGCGCGACCGCATCGACCTCAACAAACAAGCCCATGAAAAACAAGCCGCGCGCGTAACCATCCTGCTGAACAAACCCGTCGGCTACGTCAGCGCTCAGGCAGAAAAAGGCTATAAATCCGCCGCCGAACTCATTACCGCCGATAACCATTGGGAAGGCGACGACAGCCGTATCCCTTTCAGTGAAAAGCACAAATTCGGCTTAGCCCCTGCCGGCCGCCTGGATATCGACTCCGTCGGATTGTTGGTACTCACCCAGGACGGCCGCATTGCCAAACAACTGATTGGCGAAAACAGCAGTAGCGAAAAAGAATACCTTGTCCGCGTCCGCGGCAAACTGGACGACAAAGGCCTTGCCCTGCTCAACCACGGCTTGAGTTTGGACGGAGAAAAATTGCGCCCCGCCAAAGTCGAATGGCAAAACGAAGACCAGTTGCGCTTTATTTTGCGACAAGGCAAAAAACGCCAAATCCGCCGCATGTGCGAACTGGTCGGCCTGCGCGTCGTCGGTTTGAAACGTATCCGCATGGGCAAAGTCAAACTCGGCAGACTGCCGCCGGGCAAATGGCGTTATTTACGCGCTGACGAATCGTTTTAATTGCAAATAACAAAAAGGCCGTCTGAAAACATATTTCAGACGGCCTGATCTTTTACTGATTACTCAATATACGTAAACTTCGCACGTTTAATATTGCAGAGGATTTCGTACGGAATCATACCGGCAACTTCGGAAACTTCATTGATATTAATTACATCGCCCCAAAGCTCAACTTCCGCGCCCAAGCCCTCTTTCGAGGCTTCCAGCTCAACCGTAATCATATCCATAGACACTCTGCCGATAATACGGCTGCGTTTGCCATCCACCGCCACAGGGGAATTAGTGGAAGCGCGACGCGGATAACCGTCGGCATAGCCGCAGGCAATCAAACCGACACGGGTAGATTTGCTGGTGTAGAACGTTGCGCCGTAGCCAATCGGAGAATGCGGTTGCAACACGCGCTCGCCGAAAACGCGGGAAGTCAGGCGCATAACCGGTTTCAAACGCTCATCCACGCCGCCGAAAGGCGAAATACCATATAAAGCCAGACCGGCACGTCCCCAATCGCGGCGCGCTTCAGGCACGTTCAAAATCGCGGCGGAATTGGCCAAGCTCTCTTCGCCTTCCAAACCCTCACACGCCAAATCAAACGCTTCAAGCTGCATTTCGGTCATGCCGTTTTCCGGCTCGTCCGCGCAGGCAAAATGGCTGAATTTCACAATATTTCCAACCGATTCGGATTGCTCCAATGCAGTATAGGCCGCGGCATAGTTATGCGGAAAGAAACCGGCACGGTGCATACCCGAGTCCATTTTCAGCCATACGGTTGTCGGACGTTGCCACTCATGATGCACAAACGTCTCCAGCTGCCATTGGCTGCCGATTGCCGGCCACAAATCATAACGGTCAACATCCGCATACTCCGCAGCCTCAAACACGCCTTCCAACAAAACAATCGGATTTTTAATGCCGTTTTGGCGCAGCTCCACGCCTTCATCTACCGTTGCCACCGCAAAGCCGTCGGCAATATCTGCCAACGCGTGTGCACATCTGACCGCGCCATGCCCGTAAGCATCAGCCTTAATCACAGCCAACAATTTATTGCCGTGCAACTCTTTGAGAAAACGATAATTTTGACGTAAATTATCCAAACGGATTTGCGCATTGAGCGGACGCATAATGTATTCCTCTTATCGGCATTCCGTTTCAGACGGCCTGCCCCATTACTTTGAAGCAAATATTATAGGTCAAAAACTACACAGGATTCCATGAAATACACAAGAATAATCTATTCATAATTTAGACCTCATGCGCACCTTTAGGCATTTATGCTTCTTCTCAGGCTGTTTTAAGGTTATGATTCAATCCAAATGAAAACGACAGACATCAAGGCCATGAAAGAACTCGACAAAACCGACTTAAAAATTCTCAAGCTCCTACAACAAAACGCACGTATCCCCATGACTGAATTGGCTGAAAAAGTCGGCCTCTCCACCACGCCGGTAACCGAACGCGTCCGTCGCTTGGAACGCGACAACCTCATTACCGGCTATCACGCCCATCTGAATCCTCATGCTTTAGGCCAAAGCCTCTTGGTCTTTGTCGAGCTAAAACTGCGCTCCAAATCCGGCAATATTTTTGAAGACTTCAAACGCGAAGTGCTGAAGATTCCGCAAATTCTAGAATGCCACTTGGTCTCTGGCGAATACGACTACCTTATCAAAGTCCGCCTGCCCAATATGTCCGCCTATCGCGATATGCTCGGCAATATCCTGCTGCAACTGCCGGCTGCAGCCGAAAGCCGCAGCTATGTTGTCATGGAAGAAGTCAAAGAAGAAGTAGTATTAGACATCTAATTCTATTCGATAAACAAAGGCCGTCTGAAAGATTACAACATTCAAACGGCCTTTATTTTAAATAGGCAAAAAAAATGCACACATCCGACAGAATGTGTGCCAAGTCTACAAAGGAGAAATAGAGGAGAAACTATTAACTGACTACTCGAACCAGCTAACGAAACGAATTATGCAACAAGAGCTTCAACCGCGCAAGTATTTTTCTTGTAAAGTTTCTTAATTATTCGATTTACAGATCTTAAATGTAATCATGTTTCAATGCAGATAAAAAAATGCGCATACCGTTTTGATATGCGCCAAGTCTACAAAGGAGAAATAGAGGAGAAAAATCAAGCTGCATCAAGCAACTCAACGGCGCGAATTATCCTATCCTTCTACCCTCCTGTCAACTGTTTTCCTATCTATTTTCAAGTATTTTGCTAAAAAACAACAAAGTCGCTATTCCCCTCTTTTTCTTGCTATTTTCGCCCATATATAAAAAATTTAGGGCCGTCTGAAACATATATTGCCACTAAAGATAAACGGCTCCATACTCACACATTCATAGTCCATATCAACCCGACCCAAAGACCATGACCACCCCACTTTCCCTTGCCGTCGTCGGCCATACCAACACAGGCAAAACCTCGCTCTTACGTACGCTTTTGCGCGACAGCACCTTCGGTGAAGTGAAAAACGCGCCCTCTACCACGCGCCATGTCGAAGAAGCCCTTATCAACGACGGCGACGACAGCTTGGTTTACCTCTACGATACACCCGGCCTTGAAGATGCCGGCGGCGTGTTGGATTGGCTGGAAACCCACACATCTGCACGCGATGACGGTATCGAACGCATCCAGCAATTCCTCAGCAATCATGAAGCGCATCACGAATTCAACCAAGAGGCCAAAGTGCTGCGCCAAGTCATGCAAAGCGATATGGCCATGTACGTCATCGATGCGCGGGAACCCGTCCTCGACAAATACAAAGACGAGCTGACCATTTTGTCTTGGTGCGCCAAGCCCATCATGCCCGTGTTCAACTTCACCCAAAATCAAGACCTGAGCGCTTGGACCAATATGCTCGCCCGCAGAAATCTGCATGTTTACGCCGGTTTCGATACCGTTGCCTTCGACTTTGAAGGCGAAATCCGATTGTGGGACAACCTTGCCACCATGTTACCTAAGCGCGACATCCTCGACCGCCTCATCAATATGCGCCGGCGCGAGTGGCAACGGCTGGATACGGAAGCGCGTCGTGAAATTGCCGATTTTCTGCTGGATGCCGCCGCATTTACCCAAGAAATTGCCGAAAACGACGACCCTGCCCCGACTTTGGAAGTCATGCAATCGGAAATCCGCCAACTTGAGCGGCAAATGCAACAACGCCTGTTCACACTTTACCGCTTCTATCACGACGAAGTCGGCAGTGACAGCACATGGATGCCCAAAGCCTTCAAACAAGATCCGTTTGACAGCGAATTGCTCAAACATTACGGCATCCGTACCGGTACCGGCGCAACCGCAGGTGCACTCATCGGCTTAGGCTTGGATATTGCCACGCTTGGCGGCTCGCTTGGTTTGGGCACAGCCATCGGTGGACTGTTGGGCGGCATTTTGCCCAATGCCCAAGACATCACCGACAAAATCAACGGCCGACAAACCCTGCATACTGATCCGGAAACCCTTACCCTGCTCGCCGCACGCGCACTGGATTTATTGCACGTCTTGCAAACGCGCGGCCACGCGGCTCAATCACATATCGAGCTAAAAGAACGCAAAGCGCCATGGAATACGGCCAAATTGCCAAGCGAACTCAACAAAGCACGCAGCAACCGCAAATGGTCTTCGCTCAACACACACCAGCCCGAAGCCAGCCGTAACGAACGCGCAGCCTATGTCGGTTCTTTAAGTGAGAAATTAAAAGCTTAGAATTGCTGCATAACAAAAAGGCCGTCTGAAACCTAAATGTTTCAGACGGCCTTTTAATCTTAGCAAATACTTATTCAGCAGCTTTGGTTTCGCGTTTCAAACCGCCGCCAAGTGCTTTATACAAATCGGCAAGGTTTTCCAAACGGGTCAGCTGATTAGCCAAAAGAGCAGTTTCTGCGCTGTAACTGCTGCGTTCGGCATCCAGTAAATCCAATGCGCTGGATACGCCATGTTTGTAGCGCAGGCTGATAAGGCGCAGGCTGTCGTTGTAGGCACGGCTTTGCTTGCTCAACGCTTCATAGCTTTTATCCAACTGTTCACGCGCAACCAACGCATTGGAAACGTCTTTGAATGCGGATTGAACAGCGGCTTCATAAGCAACGATTTGTGCCTGTTGGCGCAGTTTGGCTACGTCAAGATTGGCTTTGTTTGTGCCCCAGTCAAAGATAGGCAGAGTGATGGATGGTGCAAAAGCCCAAATACCTGTACCGCTCTTAAACAGGCCGCTCAACTCTCCGGAAGCTGTACCGACAGAACCGGTCAGGCTGATGCGCGGGAAGAAGGCCGCACGTGCCGCGCCGATATTGGCATTGGCTTGTTTGAGCGAGTATTCGGCCGCGCGGATATCCGGGCGGTTGAGCAACAGGTCCGAACTCAAACCGGCAGGCAGTTTGGTCATTTTGAACTGTTTGTTCAAAGGCAAACCGGCAGGCAAGTCTTCAGGCAAAGGTTGATTAATCAACATAGCCAAGGAATTTCGCGCTTGCTCGCGTTTTTTTACCGCAGATGCGTAATCGGCTTTGGCCGATTCAATCAGCGCTTCCTGTTGGTGCAAATCAACGGCGGAAATCACGCCGGCCTTATGGCGTAATTGCGAGAGCTTGTAAGTCGCTTCACGGGTTTGTAATACGCGTTGTGCCAATGCCATGGTTTCTTCCGCGTAGCGTTCGTTAAAGTAGGCTTTGGCAACGGTAGAAATCAGGGTCAGATGGGCGGCATCGCGGTTTGCGGCCACATTAAAATAACCTTGCAACGCGGCTTCGCTGGTGCTGCGGACACGGCCGAAGAGGTCAAGCTCATAAGAGGCTGCGCCCAAACCCACGCTGTATTGGCTGCTAACGCTGCCGCCGCTCAAACTGCCTTGACGCGAACCTGTACCGCTGGCATTGACGGTTGGCAACAAATTATTACGCGCAATCATGTATTGCTTGCGGTAGATTTCCGCATTCAGCGCGGCTGTACGCAAATCGGTATTGCGTTCCAATGCGATGTCGATCAGGCGGTGAAGGCGAGGATCGGCAAAGTAATCTTGCCAACCCAATTCGGCTGCACGGATACCGTCGTCAACAGTGTCGTATTTAAACGTATCGGCCACGGCAACTTGAGGCTGCTCATATTTCGGCATCATGGTACAGGCCGACAAAGCCACGGCGGCGGCAACGGCGGTCAGTACAGGTTTGAATGTAATCTTCTTCATTTTAGAATCCTTTAGCATTTTGAGGCCGTCTGAAAATTTTTCAGACGGCCTTTGCTTTAGTGCTTGTCTGAATCGTGTTTACCGTCTTCAATCATGCCGGCTTCAGCGGCGTGTTTGGCGGCCATCTCATGCTCGTGTGCGGTTTCTTTAAAGAATTTGCGCACAACCACATAGAACAAAGGCACAAGGAACACAGACAGAATCGTACCGATCAACATACCCCAAACCACGGTCGTACCAATCGCACGTTGGCTGGCGGAGCTGGCACCGCTGGCAACATAAAGCGGTACCACGCCCAAGATGAAGGCAAACGAAGTCATGATAATCGGACGGAAACGCAAGTGTGCGGCGGCAAGCGCAGCTTCAATCGCGCTCTTACCTTGCGCTTGCAGGTCTTTGGCAAACTCGATAATCAAAATCGCGTTTTTCGCACTCAAACCCATCACCGTAACGAAACCGACTTGGAAGTAGATATCGTTGGCGTATGCCGGAATACTGCCCAGCAGCGCTTCAAACATGTTGCGGCCGGTCACGCCCAATGCCGCGCCAATCAAGCCCAACGGAATCACAAGGATAACCGCCAACGGGATAGACCAGCTTTCGTACAAAGCAGCCAATACCAAGAATATAGCGGCAGCGGCCAATGCATACAACACGACAGTTTGCGAGCTGCCTTTGGCCTCTTCACGAGACTGGCCGCCCCATTCCAGGCTGTAACCGCCACCCATATCATCAACCATTTGCTGTACCGCAGCCATGGCTTGACCGGAAGACACGCCATTAACAGGCGAGCCGGAAAGCTCCATTGCCGGATAACCATTGAAGCGGACGCTTTGTTCCATACCGTTTTCCCAAGAAACAGTAGCAATGGTAGAAAGCGGTACGGCAACGCCGGATTTATTCGGTACAGTCAGGTTCAGAATATCGGCAGGCTGCATACGGGCACTCGCATCAGCTTGTACCATCACGCGTTGCAGACGGCCTTGATTCGGGAAGTCGTTTACATAAGACGAACCCAAAGCAGAAGCCAAAGCAGTACGGATGTCAGAGAACGAAATACCTTGTGCGGCTGCGGCAGAGCGGTCGATGTCGATTTTCAACTGCGGCGCATCTTCCAAACCGCTCGCACGAACGGTACTTGGGTTAAACAAACCGCTTTTGCGCATTTTGTCAATCAACTCATTGCGCTTGGCCAATAATGCAGCATGGCCGCTGTTGTTACGGTCTTGCAGGTAAATCGTCAAGCCGGAGCCTGTACCCAATTCCATAATGGCAGGAGGCACAATCGCCAAACCGAAACCGTCTTTCAGCGTAGCCATCATCATGCCGGTCAACTTACCGGAAATAGAAGTCACATCGCTGCCCGGAGCAGTACGTTCGCTCCAGTCTTTCAGAATGACAAAGCCCAAAGCCATGTTTTGGCCGGAACCGCTAAAACTAAAGCCGGAAACGGTAACAATGTTCTCGATCTCAGGTACAGATTTCGCCAGTTGAGTGATTTGAGCCAAAGTTGCATCGGTACGCTCTTTGGTCGCGCCGGCAGGCAGCTGTACGCTCAACATCAAGTTACCTTGGTCTTCAGTCGGCAAGAAGGAAGTCGGCAGACGCATAAACAGGAATACGCCCACAACAGTCAAACCGATATAGACAACCATCATGCGCAAAGTCTTGCGCAAGACTTTGGCTACCCAGCCTTCGTAGCCGTGTGTCCAGTTGTCGAATTTCTTGTTAAACCAACCGAAGAAACCTTTTTTCTCTTCGTGATGACCCTTCTGAATCGGTTTGAGCATGGTGGCACACAATGCCGGAGTCAGCGTCAAGGCAAGAAATGCGGAGAAGCCGATCGATGCCACCATAGTCAAGGCAAACTGTTTGTAAATGTTACCGGTTGCACCGCTAAACATCGCCAGCGGCACAAATACGGACATCAACACGGCAGTAATACCGATCACCGCGCCGGAAATCTGACCCATCGCTTTTTTGGTTGCAGCCTTAGGCGACAGACCTTCGCTCGCCATAATACGCTCAACGTTTTCAACGACCACAATCGCATCATCGACCACAATACCAATTACCAATACCATCGCAAACATGGTCAATACGTTAATCGACATACCCATATATGAGATAAAGGCAAAACCGCCCAACAGGGAAATCGGCACGACAATAGTCGGAATCAGCGTATAGCGGATATTTTGCAGGAAGAGATACATCACCAAGAATACCAATACGATGGCTTCCAAAAGTGTATGGATCACTTTCTCAATCGAAATTTCCACAAATTTGGAAGTATCGTAAGGAATTTTCCAGCTCATGCCGTCTGGAAAATACTTCTGCAAAACCGCCATTTTTTCTTTCACGGCAGTCGCCGTTGCCAAAGCGTTACCGCTGTTAGACAACATCACTGCCATACCGGTGGTGTTCACACCGTTCAAACGTGTGGAAGTAGAATAGTCCTGCATACCCAAGCTGACTTTGGCAACGTCTTTCAGATAGACATTAGAACCATCGGTATTGGATACCAAAATGATGTTGCCAAACTCTTCAGCAGTGCTCAGCTGACCTTGAGCCGTCACAGTTGCTGAAATGGTCTGACCTGCAGCCGCCGGCAAAGAGCCGATAGAGCCTGCAGAAATTTGGATATTTTGAGTAGCCAGTGCGTTGGTTACCGTTGCAAAAGACAGGTTGTAGTTTTGCAGTTTTTTCGGGTCAACCCAAATACGCATGGCGCGTTGCGCACCAAACAATTGTACCTGCCCTACCCCGTCGATACGCTGCAGTTCAGGAATGATATTGCGCTGGGCGTAATCGTTCATTTCCTCAATGGATTGCTTTTCAGAAGAAAGCATGACCACTTGCAAGAAGTTGGAACGCGCTTTAGATACGGTTACACCATATTGCTGTACGGTAGACGGCAATGTGGACAACACTTCCGACAATTTGTTCTGCACGTCTACCTGCGCCAAATCTTCATTGGTTTCCGGTGTAAACGTCAGACTGACGCTGCCGCTGCCGCTGGAATTGGCAGAAGTCGTCATATAGTCCAAACCTTCCACACCGTACATATTACGTTCGATAACGGCCAGTACGCTGTCTTCCATTACCTGAGCAGAAGCGCCCGGATAAGTAGCGCGCAAAGTAATGGTCGGTGCAGCAACGGACGGATATTGGGAAATCGGCAGTTTTTGAATGCCGAAAATACCCGCTGCGATGATAAAAATCGCAATAACCCATGCAAAAATGGGGCGGTCAATAAAAAACTTAGACATTCATGCGTTCCTTATTTGGCTTCAGATGCAGCTTTAGCTTCAGGCTTGGCCTCGGATGCAGCTTGGCCGTCTGAAACTGCTGGTGTTGCTGCCGCAGTGTTTGCAGGCGGCGTCCATTCTTTCGGCGTTACCTTTTTAGCACCCGACATAGCGGCAATGCTGATGCCTTCAACAATCACTTTGTCGCCGTCTTTCAGGCCGTCTGTAATCACCCAATTGCTACCTTGCTGTTGGGCAACGGTCACGACACGCGCTTCCATTTCGCTCTTGTCATTCACCACCATCACCGTATCTTGCGAACCGCGGGTCACTGCTTGTTGCGGCACTACAAATGCATTATCCACTGCCACTTGTTCCATCAATACGCGCACATACAAGCCCGGCATCAAGATATTTCTGTCGTTAGGAATGGCGGCGCGCAAGGTAATTTGACCGGTCGTTTCGTTGACAGTCGGATCTGCAAACAGCAGACGGCCTTTTTCAGGGTAAACCGTACCGTCGTCAAATTTGATATCCACTGCAATCGCGCCGTTTGCCGCCAACAATTTGCCTTCGGCAACCTGTTGACGCAGTTTCATGACCTCACTCGCAGACTGGGTAACATTGACATACATCGGATTGGTTTGTTGGATGGTGGCCAAAACAGTGGTATCGCCGGAATTCAGCAGCGTACCTTCAGAAACTTTAGATTGACCGATAAAGCCGGAAATCGGCGCAGTAATGCGGGAGCGGTTCAGGCTGATACCGGCAGATTTGATGGCTGCTTGAGCGGATTTGACGCCTGCCTCTGCCGAACGCTTGGCCGTTACGGCCGCATCATATTCTTGTTGGCTGATGGCATCGGCGGCAACCAGCGGTTTGTAGCGGGCTAAGTCGGCATTCGCTTTAGCCAAAGTAGCTTGCGCACTCGCCAACTGGGCGCGTGCGCTTTCTAAGTTTGCTTCATAAGATGAGCTGTCGATTTGGTACAAAGGCTGACCAGCTTGCACATAGCTACCCTCTTGGAACAGTCGTTTTTGCAGAATACCGCCGACTTGGGCGCGAACTTCGGCAGTACGCAATGATTCCAGACGGCCTGGCAATTCAGTCGTCAATGCAACAGTTTCCGGATGTACAGTAACCACGCGGACTTCAGGCGCAGGTTGTTTTTGCTGTTGCTGACTGCCTTGCGTCTGTTGGCCGGCTGCTTTTTCATCGCCTTTGCCGCAAGCGGAAAGTGCCAACGCAGTAGCTGCTGCGATTGCCGCGACACGCATCATTTTAGAAGCATAAAGAGCCATAATTTTCCTATCTCTATGATAAATAAGGGTTTGACTGATTAAAAATTGATTACTTTAATCTCATATTTCACAAACGGAAATTGCCTGTTTTTATAAAAAACAGGCTGAGTATATAGTGTTGAGAAACACTATACAAGTACTGAATTGAATTATACATACATTCTTGCATGTTCAGAAGTAATTTTTTATAATCCGAACCATAAATTTACATTTCCTACAAAACAACTATGAGAAGAACCAAAACCGAAGCTTTAAAAACCAAAGAATATCTCATGCTTGCCGCATTAGATACGTTTTATAAGAAAGGCATTGCCCGCACTTCGCTCAACGAAATCGCCCAAGCAGCAGGCGTAACGCGCGGTGCGCTGTATTGGCATTTCAAAAACAAAGAAGATTTGTTTGACGCCTTGTTCCAACGGATTTGCGACGACATCGAAAGCTGCATGAAAGAAGACTCGAACAATAATAACGAACAGGCTTGGCCAAGCTTCCGCCTGACCCTAACCCGTTTTTTCGAGCGACTGCAACATAACGAGCTTCACTACAAATTCCACAGCATTTTGTTTTTAAAATGCGAACACACCGAGCAAAACGAGGCAGTCATTGCCATCGCTAAAAAACACCAATCATTATGGCGTGAAAAAATCGTTGCCGTCCTGACTGATGCGGTACAACAAAAAGCGTTGGCGGATAATTTGGATACCGACATGGCGGTCATCTTCATCAAGTCTTCATTAGACGGCTTGATTTGGCGTTGGCTTTCTTCCGGTCAAGGCTTCGATTTAGCGAAAACTGCCCCCCGCATGATTGAAATCATCATTGATACATTGGAGAACCATCCGCAATTAAGAAAACAATCATAAACATCAAAAATAAAAGGCCGTCTGAAACATTAAAAGTTTCAGACGGCCTTTTGGTTCAAACCTAATTAACGTGTTACCGGTTTGTAACGGATACGTTTCGGTTTCGCGCCCTCTTCGCCCAAACGGCGTTTCTTGTCGGCTTCGTATTCCTGATAGTTGCCGTCAAAGAACACCCATTTAGAGTCGCCTTCACAAGCCAAGATATGCGTAGCGATACGGTCGAGGAACCAGCGGTCGTGCGAAATCACCATCACGCTACCGGCAAATTCCAACAATGCGTCTTCCAACGCGCGTAGAGTTTCTACGTCGAGGTCGTTGGACGGTTCGTCCAGCAGCAAGACATTGCCGCCGCTCAACAAGGTTTTTGCCAAGTGCAGACGGCCGCGTTCGCCGCCAGACAATTGACCTGCGATTTTGCTTTGGTCGCTGCCTTTGAAGTTGAAGCGTCCCAAATATTGGCGGGCAGGGATTTCAAACTGACCAACCTGCAAAATGTCGCGGCCTTCAGCAATGTTGTCGAACACGGTTTTGTCGTTTTGCAAACCTTCGCGGCTTTGGTCAATCAAGCTCATTTTCACGGTTTGCCCGATTTTCACTTCGCCGGAATCAGGCTGCTCTTTGCCCGCAATCATTTTAAACAGCGTCGATTTACCTGCGCCATTCGGACCGATGATGCCAACAATCGCGCCAGCAGGTACTTTGAAGCTCAAATCGTCAATCAACACTTTATCGCCAAACGATTTGGAAACGTTCACAAATTCAATCACTTCGTTACCCAAACGCTCGGCAACAGGGATAAAGATTTCCTGCGTTTCATTGCGTTTTTGGTATTCGTAGTTGCTCATTTCTTCAAAACGCGCCAAACGCGCTTTGGACTTGGCTTGGCGGCCTTTGGCATTTTGGCGCACCCATTCCAATTCCTGCTTCATCGCTTTCACGCGCGCAGCTTCGGATTTCGCCTCGTTTTCCAAACGTTTTTCTTTCTGCTCCAGCCAAGACGAGTAATTGCCTTTCCACGGAATACCGTGTCCGCGGTCGAGTTCCAAAATCCATTCGGCGGCGTTGTCGAGGAAGTAGCGGTCGTGCGTTACCGCAACCACGGTACCTGGGAAGCGTACCAAGAATTGCTCCAGCCATTCGACAGATTCTGCGTCCAAGTGGTTGGTCGGCTCGTCCAACAAAAGCATATCGGGCTTGCTCAACAAGAGTTTGCACAAAGCCACACGACGTTTTTCACCGCCGGACAAATTGCCGATTTTGGCATCCCAATCAGGCAGACGCAGCGCGTCGGCAGCGATTTCCAATTCGTGTTCCGCACCGCCGCCGGTAGACGAACCCGCCGCAATAATCGCTTCCAAGCGGCCTTGTTCTTCCGCCAACACGTCAAAATCCGCATCAGGATTGGCATACTCGGCATACACTTCTTCCAAGCGTTTCTGAGCGGCAGCCACTTCGCCCAAACCGCTTTCCACTTCCTCGCGTACGGTTTTCTCAGGATCAAGCTCAGGCTCTTGCGGCAGGTAGCCGATTTTAATGCCGCCCATCGGCACGGCTTCGCCCTCAAATTCTTTATCCACTCCCGCCATAATCCGCAGTACAGTAGATTTACCCGCACCGTTCAAACCGAGCAAACCGATTTTTGCACCGGGAAAAAATGAAAGGGAAATGTCTTTAATAATGGTTTTCTGCGGCGGCACAACCTTGCTCACGCGCAGCATAGAATAGACGTATTGTTGGGACATAGTTTTCTCGTTTCCGTCAAACAAATTTCAGACGGCCCATTTTAACCTATTGCCCCAATACTTGCTTGTTCAAATGCCGTCTGAAAATAGAAATAAGCATCAAAATATACACCGCACCGAACCGATACCCTTATTGCCCGACGGTATCAATGCCAAACCACAAAAAATTTGATTTAAGCCAGTTTATCCTTGAACTGGCATTGCCAATATCCGGCGCGCTTCATAAAATGCACCTAATATCCTTGAAAGTACGCACACAAACAATAACGACAGAGAACACCACACCAAGGAACCTTTCAGATTTCTCAATAAAAATACTTTTTAAAAAAAGGATTTACCTCATGTCGGAAAATACGCAAAAAACAGCAAAACAAGGTTTGCCGTCACTGGCAAAAAGTACGATTTGGATGCTGAGCTTCGGCTATCTCGGCGTTCAGACGGCCTTTACCCTGCAAAGCTCACAAATGAGCCGAATTTTTCAAACTTTAGGCGCCGACCCGCATAATTTGGGCTGGTTTTTCATTCTGCCGCCATTGGCCGGTATGTTGGTTCAACCGATTGTGGGCTACTACTCAGACCGCACTTGGATGCCGCGCTTGGGCGGCCGCCGTCTTCCCTATCTGCTTTACGGTACGCTGATTGCGGTTATAGTCATGATTCTGATGCCGAACTCGGGCAGCTTCGGTTTTGGCTACGCTTCTTTGGCGGCTTTGTCGTTTGGCGCGCTGATGATTGCGCTGTTGGACGTATCCTCCAATATGGCAATGCAGCCGTTTAAAATGATGGTCGGCGACATGGTCAACGAGGAGCAGAAAAGCTACGCCTACGGGATTCAAAGTTTCTTAGCGAATACGGGCGCGGTTGTGGCGGCGATTCTGCCGTTTGTGTTTGCGTATATCGGTTTGGCGAACACGGCCGAAAAAGGCGTCGTGCCGCAGACCGTGGTCGTAGCATTCTATGTGGGCGCAGCCTTACTGATTATTACCAGTGCGTTCACCATCTTCAAAGTCAAAGAGTATGATCCGGAAACCTACGCCCGCTACCACGGCATCGACGTAGCCGCGAATCAGGAAAAAGCCAACTGGTTCGAACTCTTAAAAACCGCACCTAAAGCGTTTTGGACAGTGACTTTGGTGCAATTCTTCTGTTGGTTCGCTTTCCAATATATGTGGACTTACTCGGCAGGCGCGATTGCAGAAAACGTTTGGCAGACAACCGATGCCTCCTCCGTAGGCTACCAAGAAGCAGGCAACTGGTACGGCGTTTTGGCGGCGGTACAATCCATTGCTGCCGTTATCTGCTCATTTATTCTGGCAAAAGTACCGAATCAATACCATAAAGTCGGTTATTTCGGTTGCTTGGCTTTGGGTGCGCTCGGTTTCTTCTCCGTTTTCTTCATCAGCAATCAATACGCGCTGGTGTTGTCTTATACCTTAATCGGTATTGCATGGGCCGGTATCATTACCTATCCTTTGACGATTGTGACCAATGCCCTCTCAGGCAAACACATGGGTACTTATTTGGGCCTGTTCAACGGCTCTATCTGTATGCCTCAAATCGTCGCCTCCCTGCTGAGCTTTATCCTCTTCCCTATGCTGGGCAGCCATCAGGCGACCATGTTCTTGGTTGCAGGCGCGGTCTTGCTGCTGGGAGCCTTCTCAGTATGTCTGATTAAAGAGACCCACGGCGAATAATCCATCAATACCATCGGCAAAGGCCGTCTGAAACCTTTGCCGAACTTACAATTTTAATAACAGGAGCTTCATAAATGTATACAAGAATCATGGAAATCAGCCCTTGGACGCTGCGTTCGGCAAAACTGGAAAAAGAACACAAACGGCTGCAAGAGAGCCTGACCAGCTTGGGCAACGGCTATATGGGCATGCGCGGCAACTTTGAAGAAACCTACTCCGCCGACAGCCACTTGGGCACCTACATCGCCGGTGTGTGGTTCCCCGACAAAACCCGTGTCGGCTGGTGGAAAAACGGCTACCCCAAATATTTCGGCAAAGCCATCAACGCGCTCAATTTCAGCAAAGTTAATATCTTTGTCGACGGGCAGGAAGTGGACTTGGCGAAAAACGACGTTACCAACTTCTCCGTCGAACTCGATATGCAGCACGGCGTGTTGCGCCGCTCGTTCACCGTATTCGGCGTGCGTTTCGATGTGTGCAAATTCCTGTCCGTCGCGCAAAAAGAGCTGGCTCTCATCCGATGGGAAGCAGTATCCGTTGACGGCAAAACCCACCAAGTCCGCATCGATTCCATCATCGACGCCGACGTGAAAAACGAAGACTCCAACTACGAAGAAAAATTCTGGCAGGTATTGAACAAAGGCGTTTCAGACGGCCGCTCCTACATTGCTACCCAAACCGTCGCCAACCCTTTCGGCGTGGAACAATTCATCGTCAACGCCGAGCAAACCTTCGCCGGCAGCTTTAAAGCCCTCGGCGGCAGCCAAACCGATTGGCAGGTCTCTAATTCTTTCGAGACCGAAGTCGGCAGCACACCCGAAACCTTTGAAAAACGCGTGATTGTTACCACCAGCCGTGATTATCAAGGCTTGGAAGCAGTAAAAGCCGCAGGCCGCGACTTGTCGGAAAAAATCGCAGGCGTTGCGTTTGAAACCTTGCTGGACGCGCACAAAGCAGGCTGGCTGCATCGTTGGGAAATCGCCGACGTAGTCATCGAAGGCAGCGACGAAGCGCAGCAAGGCATCCGTTTCAACCTGTTCCAACTATTCTCCACCTACTACGGCGAAGACGCGCGCCTGAATATCGGCCCGAAAGGCTTTACCGGCGAAAAATACGGCGGCGCGACCTATTGGGATACCGAAGCCTATGCCGTACCGCTCTACCTCGCACTGGCGGAACCCGAAGTTACCCGCAACCTGCTGCAATACCGCCGCAACCAACTGCCGCAGGCGCAGCACAACGCGCGCGAACAGGGCTTGGCGGGCGCACTCTATCCGATGGTAACGTTTACGGGTATCGAATGCCACAACGAATGGGAAATCACCTTCGAGGAAATCCACCGCAACGGCGCGATTCCTTACGCCATCTACAACTACACCAACTACACCGGCGACGAAAGCTATCTTGCTAAAGAAGGCTTGGAAGTCTTGGTCGAAGTGTCCCGCTTCTGGGCGGACCGCGTCCACTTCTCCAAACGCAACGGCAAATACATGATTCACGGCGTAACCGGCCCGAACGAATACGAAAACAACATCAACAACAACTGGTACACCAACACCCTCGCCGCATGGGTATTGGACTACACCCGCGAAGCCCTGGCGAAATATCCGCGTCCGGATTTGAACGTGAGCGCCGCCGAGTTGGAAAAATGGGCGGACATCGGCACGAATATGTACCGTCCGCATGACGAAGAACTCGGCGTATTCGTGCAACACGACGGCTTCCTCGACAAAGACATCCGCCCCGTGTCCGCGCTTTCGCCCGATGATTTGCCGCTCAACCAGAAATGGTCGTGGGACAAAATCCTGCGTTCGCCTTTCATCAAACAGGCAGACGTATTGCAAGGCATCTACTTCTTCGGCGACCGTTTCAGCATGGACGAAAAACGCCGCAACTTCGACTTCTACGAACCGATGACCGTGCATGAAAGCTCGTTGTCCCCATGTATCCACTCCATCCTTGCTGCCGAACTGGGCAAAGAAGAAAAAGCCGTGGAAATGTACCAGCGCACCGCCCGCCTGGACTTGGACAACTACAACAACGACACCGAAGACGGCCTGCACATCACCTCCATGACCGGCTCGTGGCTCGCCATCGTCCAAGGTTTCGCCCAAATGAAAACCTGGGGCGGCAAACTCAGCTTCGCCCCGTTCCTGCCAAGGGCGTGGACAGGCTACGCCTTCCACATCAACTACCGCGGCCGTCTGATTAAAGTCGCCGTCGGCAAAGAAAACGTCGTCTTCACCCTGCTCAAAGGCGAGCCGCTCGATTTGCAGGTGTACGGCAAAGACATCACACTCAACGGCAGCCACACTGTCGCGTTGGAAAAATAAGGAGGGTGCAAAATGACTTTCACCGCAGTGCTCTTTGATCTCGACGGCGTCATCACCGACACCGCCGAGTACCACTACCGCGCATGGAAAAAGCTCGCCGCAGAACTGGGCATCAGCATCGACCGCAAGTTTAACGAGCAGCTCAAAGGCGTGTCGCGCGACGATTCGCTCAAACGCATCCTCGCGCACGGCGGCAAAACCGTCAGCGAAGCCGAGTTCGCCGAACTGACCCGCCGCAAAAACGACAACTACGTCGAGATGATTCAGGCAGTCAAACCCGAAGACGTGTATCCCGGCATTTTACCCCTGCTGGAAACATTGAAAGCAAACGGCAAAAAAATCGCCCTCGCGTCCGCCAGTAAAAACGGCCCGTTCCTGCTCGAACGCATGGGGCTGACCCACTTCTTCGACGCCATTGCCGACCCTGCCGCCGTAGCGCATTCCAAACCCGCCCCCGACATCTTCCTCGCCGCCGCCGAGGGCGTGGGCGCGGACATCCGCTGCTGCATCGGCATCGAAGACGCCGCCGCCGGCGTCGCCGCCATCAAAGCCGCCGGCGCCTTGCCTATTGGCGTGGGCAAAGCCGAAGACTTGGGCAGCGACATCGCGCTGGTGTCCGACACCGCCGAGCTGACCTACGCCTACCTGCAAAACGTGTGGAAACAGTCAGGCAGATAAAATATTAAGGAAGTCAAAGGCCGTCTGAAAAATATTTCAGACGGTCTTTCTGCTTTTAGAACAAAATAATAACCCAACTTACGCAACCCTAAAAACTGAATGCCAATTTCTCAACCATGCTATTCAAATTTATTTGAACGATTTTTTTCTAACCAGCCAACCTTAACAATCACTATTAAAATGCGCGCCAATATTTTGCCGTCTAGCGTATGCGGCTTGGGCGACGGCGAGGCTGCATTCGAGCAGGTTGCGGTTTTCGTATTCAGACGCGGTGTGCGGCTCGGCTTGGTTTTGCTTCCAAAGCTGCAGTTGGGCGATGGCGCGGCGCAGGCCGGTATCGTTGCGGAGAATGCCCAGATGGCGTTGGTTGAACGCTTGCAGGACGGGGCGGCTGAATGCGCTTTGGATACCGTCTGAAAAGGTGTCTGCTTCGGCGGAGGGGTGTTCAGACGATCTTTGGGACAGTACGGCTTGGAATGCTTGTCCGTCCGCGATGGTTTGGGCGGCAAGTCTGGCGGTAACGACGCATTCGAGCAGGGAGTTGCTGGCAAGGCGGTTGGCTCCGTGCAACCCTGTGCAGGTGGTTTCGCCCAAGGCGTAGAGCTGCGGCAGGGAGGTTCTGCCGCAGGGGTCGGTTTGGATGCCGCCGCAGGTGTAGTGTTGCACAGGGCGGACGGGGATGGCTTGGCGCGTGATGTCCAAACCGCATTGGGATAGGCAGTGCCGATGGATGGACGGGAAATGCCGGCGGACGAACGCTGCGGGTTGATGGCTGATGTCGAGCGAGACGAAGTCTTGCGTTTGTTTGGCGATTTCGGCGGCGATGGCGCGGGCAACGATGTCGCGCGGCGCAAGTTCGGCGCGGCGGTCGTAATGCGACATAAACCGTTCGCCCGATTGGTTGGTCAGGATGCCGCCTTCGCCGCGTACGGCTTCGGAAATCAGGAAGGTGCGGCCGTTTTCAGACGGCCTTGCCAAGCCTGTGGGGTGGAATTGGATAAATTCGAGGTTTTCGACTGCGCAGCCTGCGCGTATCGCCATGGCGATGGCGTCGCCCGTGCATTCAGGCGGCGTGGTGGTGGCGGCATAAATCTGTCCCAAGCCGCCGCCTGCGAGTACGGTATGGCGGGCGCGGATGCGGTCGATTTCTTGCGTTCGGCAGTCGAGGACGGTCAGTCCGCACGCTGCGCCTGATTCGGTTTGAACGTCCAACGCCATCTGCCGCTCGCAAACGCGGATGTTCAGGCGGCGGCGTATTTGGGTAATCAGGCTCTGCATGACGGCTTCGCCCGTGTAGTCGGCGACATGGGCGATTCGGCGGCAGGTATGCCCGCCTTCGCGCGTCAGGTGCAGGTCGTTATGATTCCGATCGAACGCCACGCCCTGCGCCAGCAGCCATTCGATTGCCGGTTTGCCCTGCGATAAGATGGTACGGACGGCGACTTCGTCGCACAAACCTGCGCCCGCTTCCAAAGTATCGGCGACGTGTTTTTCGATATCGTCCTCTCCCGACCACGCCGCCGCAATCCCGCCTTGCGCATGACGGCTGGCGGTGTCGTCCAGCCGGTTTTTGCACAAAATGACGATGCGGAACGACTCAGGCAGCGACAGGGCGAGCGTCAGTGCCGCCAGCCCGTTTCCGGCAATCAATACGTCGCAATCGGTTTGCATGGTGTTGTCCTTGTTTGAGAGGTCGTCTGAAACGGCAATATTGACGGCAAATCAGGCGGGGCCTATACCGTTGAACACATCCCCGCGCTTGAGTCCTGCCGCGAAGTCGAGCATACGCTGCAAAGGCAGTTTGGCGGCTTCGCCCAGCTTTCTGTCCAACAGGATTTCGTTATGTGCGTTTGTCAGGGCGTATTTGATGCCGCCCAGCGAATTCATCGCCATCCACGGGCAGAACGCGCAGCTTTTGCAGCTTCCGCCGTTGCCCGCCGTCGGGGCGGCGATAAATTCTTTGTCGGGCGCCTGTTTTTGCATTTCGTGCAGGATGCCCAAATCGGTCGCCACGATGAATTTTTTTTCGGGACGAGATACGGCGGCTTTGAGCAGTTTGCTGGTCGAGCCGACCACGTCGCCCAGTTCGATGACGCTTTGCGGCGATTCGGGATGAACCAGCACCACCGCGTCGGGGTGTTCCGCCTTCAACGCCGCCAATTCCTGCCCTTTGAATTCGTTATGAACGATGCACGAACCCTGCCACAGCAGCATATCCGCGCCCGTTTCGCGGCGGATGTAGTCGCCGAGGTGGCGGTCGGGTCCCCAAATCAGTTTTTCGCCGCGCGATTTCAAATACGACACGATTTCCAACGCCACCGAAGACGTTACAACCCAATCGGCACGCGCTTTCACGGCGGCGGAAGTGTTGGCGTACACTACGACTGTACGGTCGGGGTGTTGGTCGCAAAACGCTGAAAACGCCTCTTCCGGGCAACCCAAATCCAAAGAACATTCCGCTTCCAAATCAGGCATCAGCACCGTTTTTTCAGGGCAGAGGATTTTCGCGCTCTCGCCCATGAAGCGCACACCTGCCACCACCAATGTATCGGCTTCGTGTTCCGCACCGAAACGAGCCATCTCCAGCGAATCGCCCACGCATCCGCCTGTTTCCAAAGCCAAATCCTGAATCAGCGGATCAACGTAATAATGCGCCACCAAGACCGCGTTTTTCTCCTTCAGCAAAGCCTTGATTTCATCTTTCAGACGGCCTGCCGTCTCGCGGTCGGGCGTGTCGGCAACCTTCGCCCACGCCTGACGGATTTGGCAGGCAGAAGTCGGCGTCTGAATGAGGGGCATATCGTAGTCGAACGAGCGGCGGGCGGCGGTTTGCATGATGTTTCCTTGTGGCTGTTTTTTCAGACGGCATAAAGGTTTGCCGTTTATATTTTGAAATAGTTTTTATATTATGCTCAACTTGAGTATAATATGCAAGGTCGTCTGAAAACCGCTTTGGTTTACAATAAGGTTTTCTCTTGAATGAAAGCCACGCATGGATGCCTATCCTGAAACAGCAGCCAATACGCAAAGTATCGTCGAGCTTGTTCCTGTACTGATTGCCATTACAAATGGCAGCTTGAGGGTTTTGACAGTTGCCAAAGGAGAGCTATTACCCAATGGCCTGCTTGCACCGCTTCGCCACTCCTTGCAGGCAGGGGTTAGGATGTGGGTTGCCAAACAGACATCGCAGCCTATGGGCTATGTAGAACAGCTTTATACGTTTGTAGATACGCGCCGTCAAAACGAGCAAGGCATGCCTGTCTTGTACGTCAGCTATTTGGGACTGGTGCGCGAGGCAGCCGACAGCATCCTGCACCCCGACGCGAAATGGCAGGACTGCTACGGCTATTTCCCGTGGGAAGATTTGCGCACCGACGGCGGGCTGCGCGATACCATCGTCAGCCGCCTGCGCATTTGGGCAAACTTGGCGGATACGGAGGAAGTGCGCCAGAAGCGGCTCAAGCGCATTCATTTGTGCTGGGGGGTAGAACCTGAAAATTGGTCGGAAGAATACGTTTTGCAACGCTATGAAATGCTGTATGAAAGCGGCCTGATAGCGGAAGCAGCCGAGCCTCAGGAAAACTTCAACTTCGCACTCACGGGGCAGCCTATGTGCCACGACCACCGCCGCGTACTGGCGACAGCCTTATCCCGCCTACGCGCCAAAATCAAATACCGTCCCGTGATTTTTGAACTGATGCCGCCCGAATTTACACTGCTGCAACTGCAAAACAGCGTCGAAGCTATCAGCGGCAGATTGCTGCACAAGCAAAACTTCCGCCGCCAGATTCAGCAGCAAAACCTCATCGAGCCGTCGGATACCGGCGTATCAGGCAGTAAAGGCCGTCCTGCGCAGCTTTACCGCTTCCGAGATGACGTTCTGCCCGATCAGCTGATTTCTGATATCGGACTACCGCTGGGCAGCCGCTAACTGATTTTCAGACGGCCTCAAATTAAATTTTGCCCCATTGGGCAATATCAATTTTTCAACAAAGGAACCTTCATGTCGTCTGAGAATAATCTTCTACCTCTACCCGATACCCTGTTGCGCCCCATGGTAGAACAAGCCTTGAGCGAAGATTTAGGCAGGCGAGGCGATATTACGTCCGCAGCCGTCATCGCTCCCGACAAAACCGCCAAACTTTTCCTGATCAGTCGTGAGGACGGCGTAATAGCAGGCATGGATTTGGCGCGCCTTGCCTTTCAGACGATGGATCCGTCCGTCCGCTTCCAAGCAGAAATCCAAGACGGGCAAGCTGTCCGCGCAGGTCAGATGCTTGCCGCCGTCGAAGGCAACGCCCGCGCGCTGCTCGCTGCCGAACGCACCGCGCTCAACTATCTTACGCACTTGAGCGGCATCGCTACCGCCACCGCTCGCGCAGTAGCCGAAGTCGCCGAATACGGCACAGACATCGTGTGCAGCCGCAAAACCATCCCACTGCTTCGCGTCCTGCAAAAATACGCCGTCAGAGCAGGTGGTGGCGTGAACCACCGCATGGGCTTAGACGATGCCGTGCTCATCAAAGACAACCACCTCGCCTATTGCGGCAGCATCGCCCAAGCCGTACGGCAGGCAAAGCAGGCGGTCGGACCGTTGACCTGCGTGGAAATCGAAGTGGACACGCTGGCACAACTGGACGAAGCCATCGCGGCGGGCGCGAAACGGATTTTGCTGGACAACATGGACGACGAAACCTTGAAAGAAGCGGCAAACTGCTGCCACACGCAAACCGCCCACCCACACACCGTCTATTGCGAAGCATCGGGCGGCATCGGCTTCGACCGCCTGAAACGCGTGGCACAAACCGGCGTGGACGGCATCGCCCTCGGCTATCTGACCCACAGCAGCCGCTCGTTGGATATAGGCTTGGATTTCGTGGCTTAAATTTCGAGTTTGCTATAAAACAAAGGCCGTCTGAAATTTCAGACGGCCTTTAATATCACCTATCAACCCAACGTTACCATCTCAATCTGCTCCATACTTCTACCCAAGAAGCGTTCGCCGATGGTGCGGAAGCGCAGTGGGATGTCGCTGACGTAGAAGCGGTAATCCGGGTTGTCGTTTTCTGTATTCAGCAAACCTGCTTGCGCCAAGGCTTTGGCGGTGGCTTCAGCGGTGGTGATGGCGGAATCGACCAAGGTGACATTTTGCGCTTCACGGCCGATAAGCGGTTTGAGCAGTGGGAAGTGGGTGCAACCCAACACCAGCGTGTCGATGTCGTCGGCCAAGAGCGGCTTCAAGTATTCGCGCACGGTCAGGCGGGTGACTTCGTGATCGAGCCAGCCCTCTTCTACCAATGGCACAAGCAGGGGCGCGGCTTGTGTGCGCACCAGCGTGTCGTTGTTTTTCGAATGGATAGCGCGCGCGTAGGCATTGCTGTTGACGGTGGTATTGGTCGCGATAATGCCGATTCGGTTGTTTTTGGTGGTTTGCAAAGCGGCTTCCGCACCGGCGGAGATGACGTCCAATACGGGCATATTGCCTGCTTTTTGGCGGATTTTCTGTCCGGCAACGGCGGCGATGGTGTTGCACGCGATAACGAGTGCTTTGACATCGTTTTCCAGCAGGAAATCGACAATCTGCATGGCGAAGGTCTCGATGGTGGCACGGGATTTGGTGCCGTAGGGAACGCGTGCGGTGTCGCCGAAATAGATGATGTTTTCCATCGGCAGGCGTTCCATCAGGGCGCGGACGTTGGTCAAGCCGCCGACGCCGGAATCGAATACGCCGATGGGGCGTTGTTTGCTGGTACTCATGGTTAATTTCTTCAATATAGAGTTGAGGCCGTCTGAAACCGTTTTCAGACGGCCTGAAGGTTAAACATATTCTTTTTTATCGTTTTCCATCCAAGCCTGATGCGAGCAAATCCACAACAGCACGATACCGCATACGGTCGAACTCAACATCATACCGGCCATCACCAAGGCAGAACCATTATGCAGCCAAGTCGTTGCCATGCCGACCGATGCGCCGATAAGGGATTGGAACACGCCTAAAACCGCATTTGCGCTGCCGCCCTCTGCACTGAAATAGCTCATAAAGCAGGCCTGAGTGTTTGCACCGACTAAGCCTTGCGTACCGACTGAAAACATCACACATGGCACTAAAGCCCACAAAGGCGGCAAAGACAGCGACAACACCAAAACCGTCATCAGCAGATTGGCGGAAAATTGGACGATAATGCCCCATTTGAGGATGTTTTGCGGATGCGTACCGGTTTTCAAACGCCATGCGGTAACGCGGTTAAACGACATCATGGTAATGATATTGAGCGCAAATATCCAAGCATATTGGTTTGGTGAAACATGATACAGATGTTGGTACACGAACGATGATTCGGTCAAAAAGGCAAACATCGAACCAAAACTGAAAGCTTGGAAAAACAGATAGCCCATCGCGGCGCGCGTTCTCAAAACACGTTTAAACCTGCCGGCCACCACGCCGAACACGTCCATGCTGATTTTGCCTTTTTGGTGCGGCTTAGGCAGGAAATACCACATCAAACCCCAAAGCAGCAGCGAATAACAGGCCAGAAAGCCGAAAATCATGCGCCAGCCGCCCAAATTCTGCAAGCCTGCACCAATCATCGGTGCCATCAATGGCACAATCATCAGAATAATGCCGATTAAGGCAAACATCTGCGCGGCTTTGCGTCCGGAATAATAATCGCGCACCATCGCACCGGAAATCACCACGGTCATCCCCGCGCCAAACGCCTGCAAAGCACGCAAGTTCAACAGCTGCTCGACATTATTCACCATCGTCAAACCGATAACGGCGGCAAAATAAATGCTCAATCCCACCAAGGCGACAGGTTTGCGGCCTTTAATATCCGAAATCGAACCGCCGACCACCTGACCAAACGCCACGCCAAACATAAAAAAGCTCAGACTTTGCTCAATACGGTGGATGTCCGAACCCAGCGACTTTGCCATTTCGGGAATCGCAGGCAGATAGGCATCGACAGAAAACGGCATCAGCGCGACCAACATCGCCATCAGCACGGCCATGGTTTTTTCGCCCAAAGGGGCTTGTTGTGCAGTCATTCCGACTTTCGCTTTCGTAAAAAATATTCAAAAAACAAAGAAAACAACCGCCTTGTCAGACGGTTGCGGATTGGATGGAATTATAGCAGATTTCAACCTTGTCCAATCACTGCAAAAAAACCTTTGCAAAACTTAAGGCCGTCTGAAACTTTGCTTGGTTGAATCCCCTCGCCGCAAACGTTAAAATGCTTGTTTTTTAAGACAACAAATTGTTTCACATCACGGATTCTAAGGAATAATCATGACTACATTTCAAATTGCGCGTGCCGACGGGAAAACGCTCGAAATCCAAGGCAAAATGGCCAACCGCCACGGCTTGATCGCCGGTGCGACCGGTACGGGTAAAACCGTTACCCTACGCCGTATGGCGGAAGCCTTCAGCAGCGAAGGCGTCCCTGTATTCTTGGTCGATGTCAAAGGCGATTTGTCAGGCATCGCGCAAGCCGGTGCCAACAGCGGCAAAGTAGGCGAACGCATCGCCGAGTTTGATTTGGGCGAACATTGGCTGCAAAATTTCCCCGTGCGCTTTTGGGATGTTTACGGCGAAACCGGTATTCCCATACGCGTAACCGTTTCAGAAATGGGCCCTATGCTTTTGGCCCGCCTGATGAATCTGAACGATACGCAAGAAGGCCTGCTCAACCTCGTGTTCAAAGTTGCCGATGACAGAGGCTGGCACATTCTGGACTTGAAAGACCTGCGCAGCATGTTGAAACACGTTTCCGACCATGCTTCGGAATACCGCACGCAATACGGCAACGTTTCTGCCGCCAGTATCGGCGCAATTCAACGCCAACTGCTGACTTTGGAAAACGAAGGTGCAGAAAAATTCTTCGGCGAACCTTCCCTCAACCTGCAAGACTGGATGCAAACCGACAACGGCAAAGGCATCATCAACATCCTTAATTCCGAAAAACTAATGTGCTCTCCGCGTATGTACAGCGCGTTTTTGCTGTGGATGCTGGCGGAGTTGTTTGAAACCCTGCCCGAAGTCGGCGATTTGGACAAACCAAAATTTGTGATGTTCTTCGACGAAGCGCATTTGATGTTCGACAATGCCGCCAATGCGTTGGTCGAACAAATCGAACAAGTCGTGCGCCTGATCCGTTCCAAAGGCGTGGGCGTATATTTCGTCACCCAAAACCCGCTCGACTTGCCCGATACTATTCTCGGCCAACTGGGTAACCGCGTACAACACGCCCTGCGTGCCTTCACACCGCGCGACCAAAAAGCAGTCAAAGCCGCTGCCGAAACCTTCCGCAGCAACCCAAACATCAAAGTTGCCGAAGCGATTGCCGAACTCGGCGTCGGCGAAGCCCTCGTTTCCTTCCTTGATGAAAAAGGTATGCCCGAGCCGGTAGAACGCGCCCTCATACTGCCGCCGCAATCTTCCTTAACCCCGCTTACCGCAGAGGAACGCAACCGCCTGTTCCAAAACGACGATTTGTATCCAACCTACAAAGACATGGTGGACAACTACTCCGCCTTTGAAGCATTGGCCGAAGCAGACAGCCAGGCTGCCGCTGAAAAAGAAGCCACAAATGCCGCCAAAGAGCAGGAAAAAGCGCAAAAAACCGCAGAAAAAGAGGCTGCCAATGCCGATCCCGGCATTCTCGGCGGACTGATCGGCGGTTTGAGCGGCGGACGCAAAAAATCCGGCCAAGGTTTGGGCTACAACGTTGCCGACGCCATCGGCAGCCAAATCAACCGCCAAGTAACCAACGCCATTTCCCGCAGCGTAATGGGCATTATTAAAAATATATTTAAATAATCAGCCTGCAAATATAAAAGGCCGTCTGAAATTTCAGACGGCCTTTT
>NZ_KV835850.1:0-61281 GCF_001838135.1 Neisseria sp. HMSC078H04 | reverse complement strand
AGGCCGTCTGAAATTTCAGACGGCCTTTTGTTGTTTATATAAAGCTAAACTTTGAATTACCTTAATATATAAGCATAATAAATTGAAAGAAAAGAAAAAATGATTGATAATTCGATTTGCTTAAACTTAAGCATTTTATCAATTAAAAAAGAGAACTTTTACCATGAAAAAACTACTCACACTAACGGCATTAGCCTTTGCTTTATCTGCTTGTTCAACAACCAGTACTGTTGATTTCGGACAAAAAGAAAAAAGCTACCATAGCTACACTATTCGTGATCTTTCCCAAGATCATATTCCATCTGATACACGCGCACTTTTTACCCAATACTTGAACAATGAATTAACCACTCTCGGTTATACCGTAGGCGATGACTTAGATATTAATATCAATATCGAAAACTTTAATGAAGGAAACCGTGCTCTGCGTTATTGGGTGGGCTTTGGCGCAGGCAAAGCAACGTCAAAAATCGTTACAACACTGGTTGATAAAGAAAGCGGAAAAATTGTCGGTAATATTCAAACTGACGGTATGTTGGCAATGGGAGTATTTGGAGGAAATAGCAAAGATGTTCTGAAAAGATCAGCTAAAGACATTGCCAAAAAAATTGCAGAATCCGGTATTTTGAAAAAAGGGAAATAATCAAGATATTATTTTCTAAAAACGTTTTACCAAATAGCTATAAATAAAAGGCCGTCTGAAAATCAATTTCAGACGGCCTTTTTTTATTTATCAATCCAATCAGTTTTTCATTGATTGAACCGGAGCCGGGATTCTGCCGCCTCGGTTGACAAACACTTCGCACGAACCTTCTTTAACCGGCATCACAGGCGCGTAGCCCAACAGGCCACCGAACTCGACGCTGTCGCCGACGGTTTTGCCGGTTACCGGAATAATGCGCACGGCAGTTGTTTTACTGTTGATCATGCCGATGGCGGCTTCGTCGGCGATGATGCCGGAAATGGTATGAGCAGGCGTATCGCCGGGTACAGCAATCATGTCTAAACCAACGGAGCAGACAGCGGTCATTGCTTCGAGTTTATCTAACGTCAGCACACCGGCTTCGGCAGCGGCAATCATGCCCTCGTCTTCTGAAACGGGGATAAATGCGCCGCTCAAACCGCCGACCGCACTGGAAGCCATCATGCCGCCTTTTTTTACGGCATCATTCAGCAAGGCCAAAGCCGCTGTCGTGCCATGCGTACCGCAGACGCTCAAGCCCATTTCTTCAAGAATGCGCGCCACCGAGTCGCCGACGGCGGGGGTTGGTGCCAACGATAAATCGAGAATACCAAACGGGATATTCAACATTTTTGAGGCTTCGCGGCCGATAAGTTCGCCCACGCGGGTAATCTTGAAAGCGGTTTTCTTCACAACTTCCGCAACTTCGGTCAATGTCGTTGCATCTGAATTTTCCAACGCGGCTTTTACGACACCCGGGCCGGATACGCCGACATTGATAACGGCATCCGCTTCGCCCGAACCATGAAACGCACCCGCCATAAACGGGTTGTCTTCCACCGCGTTGCAGAACACGACAATTTTAGCACAGCCGAAACCTTCGGGCGTGATTTCGGCCGTGCGTTTGATGGTTTCGCCTGCCAGCTTGACCGCATCCATATTGATACCGGCGCGCGTGCTGCCGATATTGATGGAGCTGCACACGATATCGGTGGTTTTCATCGCTTCGGGAATGGAACGGATCAGCACCTCATCCGAAGGCGACATGCCTTTTTGCACCAGCGCAGAAAAGCCGCCGATAAAGGACACGCCGATGGCTTTGGCAGCCTTATCCAAAGTTTGCGCCACGCTGACATAGGAATCGGCATGGGTGGCCGCCGCGATTTGGGCAATCGGCGTAACGGAAATGCGCTGATTCACAATCGGTACGCCGTATTTGGCAGACAGATATTTTGCCGTCTCCACCAAATCTTTGCCGACGGTGGTGATTTTGTTGTAAATATTTTGGTTCAACACATTGATATCGCTGCTGATGCAGTCGTGTAAATCAATGCCGATGGTAATGGTGCGCACGTCAAAATTCTGGTCGGCTACCATTTTGACGGTTTCTAAAATCTCGCCGGATTGAATACTCATGACTCTCCCTCCGACTTAAATACGGTGCATGGCTTGGAAAATTTCTTCGTTTTGCATACGGATATCAAGCGCGAGTTTTTTGCTCTCCTCCGCAAACAAATCCAAAACTTCTTGACGTGATTTGGTGCATTTTGAAGTGTCTACCAAAATAATCATGGTAAAAAAATCGTCCATCAGCTGTTGGCTGATGTTGAGAATATTGATTTGGTTTTCCGCTAAAATTTTGGAAACGTCGTACACAATGCCCACACGGTCTTTGCCGATGACGGTGATGACTGAATTGTTCATAACGCTGTTTCTCCTCATAGGATATTTGAAAAGTGTTGACAATTATAACACTCAGGCCGTCTGAAAAACTGTTTCAGACGGCCTGAGTATTCAAATTTCAATTTTGATTATCGCCCTGCTTTCAAAGCCTGCCACAGGCGAACGCTGAGTTTGCTCGCATCGGTTGACTTGGGAGAGACGATGAAGCTTTTTTCCATCAATTCTTTACTTGGGAAAATCGATTCGTCAGAAGTGTATTTTTCATCCATCAAATCACGCGCCGGACGGCTGGCCGGAGCATAAGTTACATAGTTGCCGTTTTTGGCCGCTGTTTCCGGATTGAGCGTGTGATTGATGTATTTGTGTGCATTGGCCACATTTTGCGCATCACGCGGAATCATCAGCGAATCCACCCAAATACCGACGCCGCTTTTCGGCGCCAACACTTCGACTTCGACGCCGTTTCCGGCTTCTTTGGCGCGGGTTTTGGCAATATTGAGGTCGCCGCCGTAGCCTACCGATACGCAAAGATTACCGGCCGCCATATCGTCGATATAGCCGGACGAGGTAAAGCGTTTGATGTCGGGACGCACTTTTTTCATCATATCGACGGCGGCTTTGATGTCGTCAGGGTTTTCGCTGTTCGGATCTTTGCCCAAATAATGCAAAGCCAAAGGAATTTGCTCGATGGCGCTGTCGAAATAACTGATGCCACAGGATTTCAGCTTTTTCGTGTATTCAGGATTGAACACCAAATCCCATTCGTTTTCAGGCAGCTTGTCCGTACCCAAAGCCTTTTGAACCTGCTGCTTGTTAATCGCCAGCGTATTAATGCCCCAGAAATAAGGGACGGCATATTCGTTACCCGGATCGACGGTTTCCATCATTTTCAACAAATCGGGATCGATATTGGCGTAATCGGGAATTTGCGATTTGTCGATTTTTTGATACGCGCCGGCTTTAATCTGACGGCCGACATTGGCAATAGAAGGCGCAACCAAGTCATAACCCGACTTGCCGGTCAGCAGCTTGGCTTCCAGCGCTTCGTTGCTGTCGTAGTAATCGTAGCGGACGTTGATATGCGTATTTTTTTCAAACGCAGACAGCGTGGCCGGATCGACATAATCCGACCAGTTGTAGATATTGAGTTTATCCGTTTGAGAGGAAGAAGTTTGAGTTTGAGATGCGGAAGATTCTGCGGCGGTTTCTTTTCCACCGCTACACGCAGTCAAGACGAGGCTCACGATTGCCGCCGCCATCAAAGATTTTTTCATGGTTTCAGACCTTTTGTTCGGGGGGTAAAAATATTGCAGCGGTGGCAGATGCCACTTACAAAAGGGAAACTGTGGGGGCGGCCGGCATGTGTCCTTTGCCCTTGATTCAGCAAGGTTTGCATTAAACGGCAAAAAGCTTTTGAATGCAAGACCTTAAAGCAGAAAAAATTCTCCCTTTTCAGACGGCCTGAAGCTATGGTTTTATTCATAAACAACATTTTTTCAGAAACGGTTTCATGCCGTCTGGAAAAAACTGTGGGCTTATTCAGACGGCCTCAAGATTTGTCAAAACCGCCCAATTTGTGGGAAAATTGCACGATTGAATTTAATGAAGGGCGACCCCGTGTTAGACAGAGAAGGCTATCGCCCCAATGTCGGTATTATCCTGATTAACGAACGTAACGAAGTCTTTTGGGGCAAACGCGTACGCGAACATTCTTGGCAGTTTCCGCAAGGCGGCATCAAGCCGGGCGAAAGCCCTGAGACCGCCATGTACCGCGAGTTGTACGAAGAAGTCGGCCTGTTGCCGCAACACATCAAAATCGTTGGCCGTACGCGCGACTGGTTGCGTTATGACGTTCCCAGTCACTGGGTGCGCCGCGAATGGCGCGGTTCATATCGCGGACAAAAACAGATTTGGTATCTTTTGCGTTTGGTCGGCCGCGACAGCGACGTCAACCTCCGCGCCTGCCATCATCCTGAATTTGACGGCTGGCGCTGGCACCAATACTGGGCGCCGGTTGACGAAGTCATCGACTTCAAGCGCGGCGTGTATTTGGACGCATTGACCGAACTCTCCCGTTTCTTGCGCGGCATAGAAAGCTATGAAGACTTTATCCGTCGCAATCCAATAGAAAACCTATAACCCAAACGCTTTCAGGCCGTCTGAAAGCGTTGTTTTTCATCCTTTCAGACGGCCTTTACATTATTCCTATGGCTAAAAACAATCAATACAGCGAATCCAGCATTACCGTCCTCAAAGGCTTGGAGCCGGTCAAAGAACGTCCCGGCATGTACACCCGTACCGACAGCCCGACCCATATCTGTCAGGAAGTGATTGATAATGCGGCGGACGAGGCGTTGGGTGGTTTCGCGACTGAAATTGACGTGCAAATTCATGAAGACGGTTCGCTTTCCGTCCGTGATAACGGCCGCGGCATTCCCGTCGGCCTGCATCCTGAAGAAGGCGTACCTGTAGTCGAACTCGTGTTCACCCGTCTGCACGCAGGCGGCAAGTTCAACAAAAAGGACGGCGGCAGCGCGTATGCCTTTTCAGGCGGTCTGCACGGCGTCGGCGTATCTGTTACCAACGCCCTTTCCACCCGCCTTGAAGTAACGGTCAAACGCGAAGGCAAAGTCCACCGCATCGTCTTTTCCGGTGGCGACGTCATTGAGCCATTGACTGAAGTGGGCAAATGCGCCGTCAAAGACAGCGGTACCGAAGTGCGCGTGTGGCCGGACGGCAAATATTTTGAAAGCCCGAATTACAGCATTCCCGAACTTGAACGCCTGCTGCGCGCCAAAGCCGTATTGCTGCCCGGCGTACGCGTTTCCCTGACCCGTCCGGTTAAAGGCGAAGACGAAGCACACACCCAAACTTGGCACTATCCAGACGGCCTGAAAAGCTATCTGACCGACCTCATTGCCGACGCGCAAGAAGCCGTGCCTATCTTCTCCTGTGAAAACTACATTTCAGACGGCCACAACGGCGATTTCAGCATTGGTGAAGGCGCCGCCTTTGCCCTGACTTGGCTGGAAGAAGGCTCATGCGCCAACGAAAGCTATGTCAACCTCATCCCCACCCCTTTGGGCGGCACGCACGAAGCAGGCTTGAAACAAGCCGTGTTCAACGCCGTCAACAACTTCATCAATCTGCACAACCTCTTGCCGCGCGGCGTAAAAGTACAAAGCGACGACGTGTTCAGCAAAACCGCCTTCGTCCTCTCTGCCCGTGTCCTCGACCCTCAGTTCCAAGGTCAAACCAAAGACAAGCTGACCAACCGCGATGCACTGAAACTCGTTGCCACTGTATCGGGCGATCCTTTGGAATTGTGGCTAAACCAAAACGTGGACTACGGCAAAAAAATCGCCGAACTCACTATCCGTCAGGCACAAGCACGGATGCGTTCTGTTAAAAAGATTGAAAAGAAAAAAGGTAGCGGCGTCGCCGTCCTGCCCGGCAAATTGACGGACTGCGAAAGCGAAGACATCCGCGAAAACGAACTCTTCCTCGTCGAAGGCGATTCCGCCGGCGGCTCAGCCAAACTTGCCCGCGACAAAGCCACACAAGCAATCCTGCCCCTGCGCGGCAAAGTGCTTAATAGCTTTGAAGTCCACCCCGACCAACTCTTCGGCAACGCCGAAATCCACGACATTTCCGTCGCCATCGGCGTTGATCCGCATGGAATCAACGATAATCCCGACTTAAGCGGCCTGCGCTACGGCAAAATCGCTATCCTGTCCGATGCCGACGTGGACGGCTCGCATATTCAAGTTTTGCTGTTGACCCTGTTCTACCGCCACTTCCCGAAACTGGTCGCCGACGGACACATCTACGTCGCCCAGCCGCCGCTGTTCCGCGTCGATGTCAACGCACAAGGCAAAAGCAAACCCGCTCGCAAATTCTACGCCCTCGACCAAAACGAACTCGACGGCATTTTGGAGCGGCTGCAAAAAGAAGGTGTTAAAGAAACTGCTTATTCCATCAGCCGTTTCAAAGGCTTGGGCGAGATGAACCCCGACCAGCTCAAAGACACCACCATGCACCCCGACACCCGCCGCCTGTTGCAGGTACAAATCCCAGAAGGCGCAGATGACGAAACACGCGACATCTTCGTCAAACTGATGGGCAAAGGCGAAGCCGCCGCCCGCCGCGCATGGATGGAAAAAGAAGGCGATACGGCAGAATTGGATATCTAATCTATTGTTTCAATAGACTAAAGGCCGTCTGAAACTTTAAAAGTTTCAGACGGCCTTTTTTCAATCATCAGAAATTAAGATTAAACAGTATTTCAATATCCTGTTACTTACCTGTTTCTTTTTTCGCAGCTTAATTGTGTCTTTAAGATAAAGAAAAAAGCACTGATATAATCAGTGCTTTTTAAATAATGGCGCGGCGGACGGGGCTCGAACCCGCGACCCCCGGCGTGACAGGCCGGTACTCTAACCAACTGAGCTACCACCGCGCATCCACTGTCAAAGACAATGAAAGGAAACTTGGTGGGTGATGACGGAGTCGAACCGCCGACATTCTGCTTGTAAGGCAGACGCTCTACCAACTGAGCTAATCACCCGGTAGGCCGACATTAAATCAAAAAATCAGGCTACGCGCAAGGTTTTTATTTAAATAAAAATATATCCCATTGAAAGAATATGGAATATTTTATTTAACCTCAAAAATTACCGTACCGTTCTATCAATCGAAAATCAAATGTCCTAATTTATCCGCTTTAGTATGCAGATAACGTTCATTTTCCACATTTTCGCCGACATGCAATGCAATCCGTTCGACCACATTAATGCCGGAATCTTTCAACGTTTGGATTTTTTCAGGATTATTGGTCAACAACTTGACTTCACGAATATGCAGATAATCATAAATCTGCTTAGCCAAAGTGAAGTCGCGCGCATCAACAGGAAGGCCGAGCGCTACATTGGCTTCAACCGTATCCAAACCTTGATCTTGCAAACGATAAGCACGGATTTTGTTTATCAAACCAATGCCCCTGCCTTCTTGGCGCAAATATACGATAACGCCACGCCCTTCTTTCTGAACGGCCTGCATCGCTGCTTGAAGCTGAGGGCCGCAATCACATTTCACCGAAAATAAAGCATCGCCGGTCAAGCACTCGGAATGAATACGCGACAACACAGGCAGGCCGTCTGAAACATCGCCCATCGTCAATGCGACATGCTCCTGACCGCCCTCTTCTTCAAAGCCGTGCATGGTAAATTCGCCCCATTCCGTAGGCAAACGGCATGACGCGACAAACTTCAACGCGTTACTCATTTTCCGCTTCCTCGTTTTCAGCCACGCCCAAGAGGTTTTTCAAAGGTTCCGCCAAGGCTAATGCAAGGGCAATCCAAGACACCAATACTTCATCAGGCGCACCGTCTTTGACATCAAACTCGGCATGCACTACACCCAAAACCGCACCGCTGGACATACAGACAGGAACTGAAATCTGACTCAAACCGGGATGATTGCGTTCGTCCGACAATTCACCAATTTCCTGCCAATACGCCACATTCTGACAAACATTCATCCAACCGCTTTGCGCCGTACGCACAGCCAAAAAAGCCTGCCCGGCCGGCTCATCGATTGGAATCACATTTTCCAACGGCACGCCCCAGCGGCACAGACGAACCAGCGACAACGCGCCATCTTTCGGAAACGCTGTATAAACCGCTGCACTTTTCAAATGCTCGGTGCGCTCGGCAACTGAATCCAAAGCCATAAAAATCTGTTTCAGCAACCATTCATGTTCGGCATCAACATAATCCGCCAACTGCCAACCATTTTCAGACGGCCACAAAATCGAACGCTCAACCGAAGCATTGCCCATTTTAATCACAGCCTGGGCAGTCAAATAAGCAACATGTATCTCATCCGCAGGCAACTTCAAACCTTGCGTCTGCAAAAAATCTTTAATCAATAAAGCAGGCATCTGCCCTTCCTCACCAATAGTAAAGTTGAGGCCGTCTGAAAACAAACCCTGCTTTCAGACGGCCGGAATAAACCATTATATAAGGGATAAACCGAAAAATTCAAGCAAACAAGACTTTGCACCCCCATTAATCTTGTGTATAATCCACGGTTCAAATTAGTGCGGACGTGGCGAAATTGGTAGACGCACCAGATTTAGGTTCTGGCGCCGCAAGGTGTGAGAGTTCGAGTCCCTCCGTCCGCACCACACTCAAAATGAGCAGCTTTCGGGCTGCTTTTTTTACATCTATTCCACTATATACCCTATTCAAAATCAAAACTGCTTTTAATTTTTTGACCTTTGCAAAAAAAGGGGTTTATTTGGGGGTATAACAGACGTTTCCATTTTATCTTTCAGACGGCCTATCATTTATGTTGAATCAATCGCAAAAACTTGTCGAATTGGTCCGTATCCTTGAAGAACGTGCCTATATTTTTCCGGGAGATCCTGTGCAGGCGACGGAAGCGTTGCGACATATTGATGGCGGCAATGAGGAAAAACTGATACGCCGTGCCCAAATTATTGACCGCGACCAGCATTTGAAATATGTGTTGCAACAGGTGGAGACAGGCTCGTTTTGGCTTTGGATTGTTGCGGCGACGTTGTTGTTTACGGTTGGTTTTTCCAGCACTTATCTTTTGATGGACAATCAGGGGCTGAACTTTTTTCTGGTATTGGCCGGGATTTTGGGCATGAATACAGTCATGCTGCTGGTGTGGCTGGCGACTTTATTCCTGCGTTTGAAAAATGTGCACTTTATCAGCAGTCCGGCAACTTGGCTCCGAGGTAAAGACCCGGTCAATCAGGCAATTTTGCGGCTTTATGTGGATGAATGGCGCAAACCGCAAACGCGTTGGCTGATTGGTGCAACTTCACACGGCCTGTGGCTTTGTACGCTGTCGGGAATATTGGTTTCTGTTTTGCTGCTGCTTTTGGTGCGTCAATATACGTTCAACTGGGAAAGTACGCTTTTAAGCAATACGGCATTGGTGAAAACGGTTGAGGCTTTGTCATGGCTGCCGGAACGTTTGGGCTTTCCTGTTCCTGACAGTCAGGCTGTGATTGCAGGCCGCCTGAACAATCATATCGAAGATGCACGCGCTTGGGCAGGCTTACTCATCGGCAGCATTGTCTGCTATGGCATTCTGCCGCGTTTGATTGCTTGGCTGGCTTGCAAGATTACTTTAAAAACCCTTCGCGAACGTTTGGATTTGAATCAGCCCTACTATCAAAACATCCTCCGCACATGGCAAACGAAGATTGTTGATGCCGATGATTTTCAGGAAAACATCGTTCCCGTTTCATCTAAAATTACGCTGAATAATGCGCCCAAATGGGCTGTTACACTGGAAACGGAATGGCCTGAGCCGCTTTGGTTTTCCGGCGTTCTGGCGCAAGAGTGGATAAACAAAGGCGTGGCCGCCGGCAGAAAAGATTTGGAACAATTAGAAGCCGAATTGAAACAAACTCCGGCGCAACTTCTCATCGGCGTACGCACGCAAACTGTTCCCGACCGCGGCATTTTGCGTCAAATCAGCCGCTTGGCCGAAGCTACGGACGGTGGCGTTATCATTCAACTTTTGAATCAAGACAGTTTCTCTGAAGATTTGGATACCAAACTGGATTATTGGCGCGATGCGCTGGCAGAAAGAAACATTGCCTGGCTGGAGCCGACCCGTTTGGCACAAGAAAAACGGCAAAGCGCTATTTGACAGATAAACCGAAGGCCGTCTGAAAACTGATGTTTGGGTTTCAGACGGCCTTATTTATTGTTGAGGGTTCATCTTAATGATGTTCGTGGCGATGCTCTTGATGCTGTTTGGGCTTGGCTGCGTGGTGTTTGGCTTTAGGTGCAGGTTTTTTCATTTTTTGCGGTTTGGCTTTTTTGTACATACGCTCTTGTTTCGGATGCATTTCATGTTTGCCGTGTGCAGAAGCGACTGGAGCCAATACCAAGCCGGCAGCTGCAACCATCAAAGATGGTCATTTGAATCAGTTTTTTCATATTTATCTTCTTTCAAGTGGTTGATTTGAGGTAAAAATAAGAATTTATTCGCACTCAAGCGATGGACAAATATTAATGGCTTTGACTGTCAGCTGCTGTCAGCATTCGGCGAAATCTGTTCAAAATTCGGCAATAGAAGTATGGCGACACGATGATGTAGCATGGTTCTGAAAGTTTGCCGTCAATTTCGACAAAGCGTCTTTACACATTTCCCAAACGACAAAAAGCGCGAACCTTTCGATTCGCGCTTTTTTCAGACGGCATCAATTATTTTTTGTCGTCTTTTACTTCTTCAAAGTCGGCATCTACAACGTCGTCGTCTTTCTTAGCGGAAGACTCGGTTTGTGCGCCCTCGCCTGCTTGTGCTTCGGCTTGCGCTTGAGCGTAAACCATTTCGCCCAGTTTTTGGCTAGCTGTACCCAAAGCTTCGGCTTTGGCATCGATAGCGGCTTTGTCGTCGCCTTTAACTGCTTCTTCAGCTTCTTTCAACGCAGCTTCGATTTTTTCTTTCTCAGCAGCGTCGAGTTTATCGCCGTAGTCAGCCAGAGATTTTTTCACAGAGTGAATCAGGGCTTCGGCTTGGTTGCGGGAAGCGACCAATTCAGTCAGTTTTTTATCTTCTTCAGCGTTGGCCTCGGCATCTTTTACCATGCGTTCGATTTCCTCTTCGCTCAAACCTGAAGAACCTTGGATGGTGATATTGGCTGCTTTGCCGGTGCCTTTGTCTTTGGCAGAAACGTGCAAGATACCGTTGGCGTCGATGTCGAAAGTAACTTCAATTTGTGGCATACCGCGTGGTGCAGGTGCGATGTCGGTCAAGTTGAACTGACCCAAAGATTTGTTGGCAGAAGCACGTTCGCGTTCGCCTTGCAGTACATGGATGGTTACTGCGCTTTGGTTGTCTTCGGCAGTTGAGAACACTTGAGACGCTTTAGTCGGAATAGTAGTGTTCTTTTGAATCAGCTTGGTCATCACGCCGCCCATGGTTTCGATACCCAAAGACAGAGGAGTTACGTCCAGCAGCAATACGTCGCTGCGGCCGCCGCTCAATACTTCGCCTTGAATCGCTGCGCCTACGGCAACGGCTTCGTCAGGGTTCACGTCTTTGCGAGGCTCTTTGCCGAAGAAGTCTCGAACGGCTTCTTGTACTTTCGGCATACGGGACTGACCGCCGACCAAAATCACGTCGTCGATGTCGCTGGTGCTCAAGCCGGCATCTTTCAATGCGATTTTGCAAGGCTCGATAGAACGTTGGATCAAATCTTCAACCAGGCTTTCGAATTTGGCACGGGTAATTTTCATGGCCAAGTGTTTCGGACCGGTTGCGTCCATAGTAATGTACGGCAGGTTGATTTCGGTTTGCTGACCGCTGGACAATTCGATTTTGGCTTTCTCGGCAGCTTCTTTCAGGCGTTGCAGAGCCATGACGTCTTGTTTCAAATCAATGCCTTGTTCTTTTTTGAACTCGTCAATGATGTAGTCGATTAAGCGTTGGTCGAAGTCTTCGCCGCCCAAGAAGGTGTCGCCGTTGGTTGCCAATACTTCGAATTGTTTGTCGCCGTCGATGTTGGCGATTTCGATGATGGAAATATCGAAAGTACCGCCACCCAAGTCATACACGGCAATTTTACGGTCTTTGCTGTCGCCTTTGTCCATACCGAATGCCAAAGCGGCTGCGGTCGGTTCGTTGATGATTCGTTTTACTTCCAAACCTGCGATACGGCCTGCGTCTTTAGTCGCTTGACGTTGGCTGTCGTTGAAGTAGGCCGGAACGGTAATCACGGCTTCGGTTACTTTTTCGCCCAAGTAAGCCTCGGCTGCTTCTTTCATTTTACGCAAAACTTCTGCGGAAATTTGAGGAGGAGACAGCTCTTTGCCTTGTGCTTTCACCCATGCGTCGCCGTTGTTGGCTTTGATGATTTCAAAAGGCATGGATTCGATGTCGCGTTGTACTTCTTTGTCTTCAAATTTGTGGCCGATCAAACGTTTGGCCGCGTAAATAGTGTTTTTAGCGTTGGTTACCGCTTGGCGTTTTGCAGGCGCGCCGACGAGGATTTCACCGCCGTCCAAATAAGCGATAACGGAAGGAGTGGTGCGTGCGCCTTCTGCGTTTTCGATTACTTTGGTTTGACCGTTTTCAGAAATGGCCAAACAAGAGTTGGTTGTACCTAAGTCAATACCGATTACTTTTGCCATATTATGTTGCTCCTAATAAACTTTTCTAAATTAATAATCCTGTGGAACATTTCGTTCCGATGGCTTGTAAATAAGGTTGCTTCATTTTTTTTCAAGGCCTATTTTGAATTTTTTTTAAGATTAAATTCAAGTGCTTGATTTATTTATCCACAAGCCGTTTATTCTTTTTTCAGACGGCTCGGTTTTCATTTTCCGATTCCGGTTTATCGGAATGATTTTCCAATAGCGGAACATCGGGTTTTGAAACCGGATAAGGCCGTCTGAAAATTTTATGCTTGATAAACTTTATCAAGCGATGCCTTCAATCTTCTTTTTTCGCCACGACAACCATTGCAGGACGCAGCACGCGGTCGGCCAATGTATAGCCTTTTTTCATCACGCTGACGATGGTATTCGGCTCTTGCTCGCTGACGACTGCCTGCATGGCTTGATGTTGGTGCGGATCGAGTTTGTCGCCCGGCTGCGGGTTGATTTCTTTAATGTGTGTGGCATCAAATGCTTTTTGCAGCTCGTTCAAAGTCATTTGCACGCCCATTTTCAGCGCATCGAAATTGCCGCTTTGGTCCAGCAGCGCCATTTCGAGATAATCTTTAACCGGCAACATTTCTGCTGCAAATTTTTGTCCGGCGAATTTATGGGTATCGGCGATTTCCTGCTGATGGCGGCGGCGCAGGTTTTGCTCGTTTGCCAGACCGCGCAATTCGCTGTCTTTGAGCTGGCCTTCCAACTCGGCGACACGCGCCTGAAGTTCTTCGTAAGTCGGTTCGGCCTGTTCGGTTTCAACGGTTTCGGCAGTTTCTACGGCTGCCGCTTCTTCTGCTTCGTGTTGATGTTGTTCGTTATGCTCCGTCATTTCTGACATCCTTTTAGCGTGTTGATATTCGATGTTTCATATATAAGGCCGTCTGAAAAAACTTCAAGCATTTGAATGCCGATTATCAAATGCCTTGTTAAAATACGTTGGAAAACGGTAAGATAGCCATCTGATTGTATTCTTCAGACGGCCTCAAACATGAAAAAAGACCATTTGAATTCAACTGATTTTAATCTGTGGCACACCATCCGCGAAGAAACCGAAACCGCCGCCGCGGCCGAACCGATGCTGGCGAGCTTCCTGCATCAAACCGTATTGCGCCACCAGTCTCTCGATTCGGTATTGGCCTACCATCTTTCCAGCAAGCTCGGCAGTCCGATTATGGACGTGCGTGCGCTGTTTGAAATTTATCAGCAGGCTTTAAGTGCGGACACCCGCATCAGCAAATGTGTCGAGGCCGACTTGAAAGCTATTTACGAGCGCGACCCGGCTTGTGATGAATATTCGCTGCCGCTGTTGTATTTCAAAGGCTTCCACGCCGTACAGGCACACCGCATCAACCACTGGCTCTATCAAAACGGCCGTAAAACGCTGGCGTATTTCCTGCAAAACCGCATGTCGGAAGTCTTCGGTGTCGATATCCACCCGGCTGCCCGTTTCGGTCATGGTTTAATGCTCGACCATGCCACCGGTTTTGTGGCCGGCGAAACCGCCGTCTTGGGCAACAACATTTCCATCCTCCACGGCGTAACGCTGGGCGGTTCGGGCAAAGAAAGCGGCGACCGCCACCCGAAAATCGGCAATGGCGTGATGATTGGTGCGAACGCTTCGATTCTGGGCAACATCCGCATCGGCGAAAATGCCAAAATCGGCGCAGGCAGCGTGGTGGTTGCTGACGTACCGTCTTCAATTACCGTTGTCGGCGTACCGGCCAAACCGGTCGGCCGCTCTTCCAAAACCCCGTCTGCCGATATGGATCAAAGCATTCAATTATCATCTACGGATTTTGTGATTTAAACCGTCTGCCATTAAAAAGGCCGTCTGAAAAAACAAATCTTTCAGACGGCCTTTTTATGTTTTGAATCTTGGCGTCAACCGCGTTTGCGCAAGGCTTCCAAATGCGTTTTAACCTGCTTGACTTTCTCTTCGGTAAACAGCTTGGCAATGTTTTTCCAAATGCTGTGATAACCGTAAGGCCCGTGTTGCATTTCGGCTTTTGCCTCTTCCACCGGCCAGCCTTGATAAATGATGCGGTACATTCCGGCAATCAAACCGGTACGGTCCGCACCGTGATAACAATGGATAAGTACCGCACCGTTTTGCTGTTGTTTTTCAATCAGGTATAGGATTTCCGCAATCTCTTTCGGCTTAATGCTCCATGACAGCAACGGACGGTTTAACAAGGTCAAACCATACTCTTTCAAATGGTCATCATCGTTGCGGTCAAAAAAGCGCAAGTTGATCACGCTTTGAATGCCCAGCTTGACGATGGCTTCACCATCTTCGGCAACAGGCTGCTCGCTGCGGTAAAGCTTGTCGTCAATACGATAAAGGTTGGCATCGTGTTTGACGGGCGTTGCCCAGCGTTCGGACTGAACGGCTTTGTTGCCGTTATCCGGCGGCGCGGACGAACAAACGATGGGCAAGCCGGAAGCAAGAAGGCACAATAAAAGACGGCGCATAAAATTCCTGTATGAAAATCAATTGGAAATCAAAATATCATGCGATTCTATCAAAACACGTTCGGATATTCTATCCGCGCAAACCGCGTTACAATAAAGCCTCTTTTTTCAGACGGCCCTTCATCATGACCTGCCTTGCTTGGAACACCACGCCTTCCCTTGCTACCCTTTGCCGCGCGATCGAACAACATACCGTGCCACTTTATTTGATTGTCTGCCTGCCTGAAAACCATATTCCCGATTTTCCGCTGTCAAATCTTCCCTCCGAGCTTGAAGGCCGTCTGAACAACCGTCTCGCTCAATCCGTGAAATGCCTTCAGTTCAACAGCGTCAATGTTTTAGAAAACCTATTGCCTGATGTGCATCTCTGGCTGGTTCCGCCACACCGCGCCGACCGCTTACACGAACATTTCCATCATATCGAATGGCAAACCGAAGCCGTACCGCAATCTGCGCCTACTCTTCTAAAACCTTGGTTCAGACGGCCTGAACATCAAGCCGCACCCGAACACGTCCTGATTATCGGTGCAGGTATTGCCGGCGCAGCGACCGCGCGCAAACTGGCGGAGCACGGCGTACGCGTTACGGTTTTGGAGGCAGGCAAAGCGGCGCAGGCAGGCAGCGGCAACCGCCAAGGCTTGCTCTACGCCAAAATCTCACCACACGATACCGAACAAACCGAGCTGCTGTTGACAGGCTACGGCTACACGCGCCGATTATTGGAAGACTTGCTGCCCGACTCCGACGTATGGGGCGGCGACGGCGTATTGCATTTGAATTTTGACGACAGCGAACGCAAACGCAATCAGGCCTTGGGTTTGCAACACCAGCATAAACACCTTTACCGCAGCGTATCTGCCAAAGAGGCTGCGTCCATCGCAGGCATAGACGTATTTTCAGACGGCCTTTACTGGCCGCAAGGCGTATGGATGAATCCGCCCGCCATCGTGCATACCTTATTGAATCATCCGCTGATTGAGTTGCACGAACACTCGCCGCTGACCGCCGTATCGCATGACGGTACACAATGGACGGTACACACGCCGGACGCGCATTTCAATGCCAGCCATATCGTTTACTGTATGGGCGCGCACAGCCCGACTGCCGCCGACACCAACGTCTCCGCCCTGCCTTTCCGCCAAATCCGCGGACAAACCGGCGTTGTGTCCGCCAGCCCGTTTTCACAAAAACTGCGTTGCGCCATTTCCGGCGAAAGCTACATCAGCCCGAGCTGGCAAGGCCGCCACTGCTACGGCGCGACATTTATCCTCAACAGCAACGATGAAACTTGGTATCCGTACGAAGAAACCGAAAACCGCGCCGCCCTGCAACAGCTCAATCCGCCATTGGCACAATCCCTGTTTGAGCAAGATTCGTTTTCAGACGGCCTTCAAGACACACAAGGCCATGCCGCCCTGCGTTGCGACAGCCTAGACCATTTGCCCGTTGTCGGCGCACTCGGCGACATCGCCGCCATGCAGTCTGCCTATGCCAAACTGGCATTAGACAAAAACTACCGCCTCGACAGTATCCCCTGCCCTTACCTGCCTAATGCCTACATCAATACGGCACACGGCACACGCGGCCTGGCGACAGCCCCCATCTGCGCCGCCTCCATTGCGGCCGAAATACTCGGCTTGCCGCATCCGCTATCGCAAAGGCTGAGAACCGCGCTGCACCCCAACCGCGCCATCATCCGCGCGATTGTTCGGCAGTATCCGTTGTTGTCCGTTTAAAATTTTCGTTTTAAATAAAAAAGGCCGTCTGAAAGTCATCAAAACTTTCAGACGGCCTTTAGCTATCCGTTAACTGCTTAGAATTTCCATTCCAGCGATACAGCGTAATTGCGGCCTGGGGCGCGATAGCGGTCTAAGCCTTTGCCGTCTTTATCCACAGAGTTCGTGGTGCTGTAGCTGTACAGGCCGCGCAGGGAATCCCAAGTGGTGTATTTGCGGTTGAACACATTATACACGCCGGCGCGCAGGGTTAGGTTTTTCACCGGTTTGTAGAAACCGTACATATCGAACACATAAGCCGATTTGTTCAGCCATGGGTAATCTTTTACCTTTTTCTGCAAAGGCGTACCCCAACCGTTGTCTTCATAAACGGTATATTGTGCGTCTTTGGCCTTTTTCGCTCCCAGATAGGTCAGGCGGGAGAACACGCCCCATTTTTCGCTCGGGCTTTCGTAGTCGATGCCGGCAATCACTTTCAGCGGTTGGGTGGACAGAAGGCTGTTGTCGCCCGACAGTTTGCTTTTCGCGTAGCCCAGCGAGCCGAACAGTTTCCAGCCTTCAGGTACGAAAGAAACCACTTGACCCAAATTCAGACGGCCTGTCAGCTCAAGACCACGGATTCGGGCCTTGTCGATGTTTTGCATCTGCCATTCCAGTTTTTCGGAATAAGGATTGCTACAAATACCATAGTAGTAATTCATCTGAGTACAGCCGACATCGCCACTGGTGGTCAGCTTCTGCTCTTCAGACAAGAAGTTGCGGTAATTGCTTTGATACAGGTTGGCATCCAAAGTACCTTTTTCGCTGCGGCCTTGCAGAGAAAGGGTATGGGTGGTGCTGCGCTCGGCTTTCAGGTTCGGATTAGGCAACCAGGTACCTGAGCCGTGGTTGTAAGTGAAATACACTTCAGACGCATTCGGCACGCGGAAACCGGAAGTTACATCGTAACCCAAACGCCATGTCTGACTCAGCTGTGCAGCCAAGCCGACAAAACCGCTCCAGCCTTTATAAGTGTTGGCTGCAGGTGGTGTTTTGTCACAAGCATGACACTCGGCATTCAGTTGCTGCGGCGTCATTTTGGTGTAGTCGTAACGGATACCTGCGCGGCTGCTGAACACATCGTTCCATTGGATTTGGTCAGACAGCGAGAAACCGTAGTTGTTGGTTTTCACTGGATGCTGAATCGTGCTGGACGTGCGTAAAATACGGCCGCTGAAGTAGTAGTCGTCGCGGTTTAAGTTTTCAAACTCACGCTGGCTGGCGAAAGTTTTAAACGACAAGCGATGTTGGCCGCCCATTTGCAACGGTTGGCTGTCCATACGCAATGTAATGCGTTTGAAGGTTGTATCCATGCTGCGGTTGTAGATTTCGTCCAAATCCTTCTGATTGTAGTTGCGCGTCCAGGTAGAATAATCCATCGGGAACGAGCCTTTGTTGTTAACCGCCGCTACTTTGGTTTTCTGATAATCGAAGTCCGCTTTCAACAACGACAACCAATTCGAATCGGGCGTCCACTCGTAAAACAGGTTGGCATTGCGCCGTCTGTTTACGTCATCGGCTTCGCGCCAAGAAGAAGCGGTCAGGTTATAAGACTCTTCGATCGTGTAATTGTGGCCCTGCTGACCGTTGAGAGATGCGCCGATACGATGGTTGTCGTTGATTTGGTAAGCAATCTTACCCAAGAAGCTGTGGTATTTATGTTTGGACGGGTCAGGAATACCGCGCGCAGAACCACGGATATTCGCTCCGCTGCCGGCGCCCTCTACCGGATAACCACGCTCGCCCGCGCTTTCAGTCTCATGGCCGCGACGTTGCGAATACAGCAAAGCGGCATCCACGCGGTCGTTGTTCAAACCGAACCCAAGTGTATTTGTCCATTCGCGGTTGCGGCTGCTGTAACCGTTTTTCATCATCACGCCGAACTGACGCTCAGGCAACAGCAAATCATGACCTTGCAGGGTTTGGTAATTCACGCCGCCACCCAATGCACCGCTACCGGTATTGAAAGAGTCTGCGCCCTTCACGATTTCGATGTTGCGCACGAGTTCGGGGTCGATAGACAGACGCGAGCTGTTGAAGTTGCCATAACGGGCATACAGCGAGTTTTCTTCGGAATCAGGCAGGTTTACGCCGTCAATGCTGACGCCGACACGGTTGCCTTCCACGCCGCGTACGGCAAAGCCTTTTTGATGGCGGCCACTGTCGCTCAAGCCAACGTCGGTGGAATAACGTACCAAGTCTTTGTTGTCACGTACCATTTCTTGTTGGATACGGCCAAGGTTGACACGTTCCACGGCTGCAGGCGCATTGCGCTGACCTTTAACGCGGACTTCTTTTATCTCTGCTTTAACGGGTGTGGTTTCAGTTGCAGCTTCATCTGCTGCTAATACTGGATTGCCAAAAATACTGCCGACCAGTGCGGCAATAGGGAGCATTTGTAATGGTTTCATATTATCAACTCAAGATGTAATGGATTGTTCATCCATCAGTTAATGCATAAAAAATTTCTGATAATCATTAATGATTAATAAGACAGCAACCCGTTCAAACAAAACTTTGTTGTGTAATTAAAGGCCCCTGCAAACATCTACGCCGAGACCTTGTCTGTTTGATTTAATTATTTTTTTAGAGTCTGTGCGGCGTCATACCTTCAGGCGCTTCCGCACCTTCCGGCAGACCGAAGGTTTCGCGCAGAATCACTTTATAGAATTCAAAAGCTTCGCGCGCGCCTTGAATGGCTTCCGCCTCAGCTTCCGGAGTCAAGTTCAAAGCGTTCAGATGCTCGACAAAAGCACGCCAGTGTTTGCCGCGGCCGTTCGGATGAGGAGCCAGGTGGCGTGCGCCAAATTCGCCGTTGTATTCGAGTTTTTGAGCGTGTTTGAACAAGAATGCCGCTCCTAAATTAGAACCTTCGGCGCAATACAGCCAGCCGATGGCTTTATTGCCGGTTTCGTGTGGCAATTCTTTGTCAAATTTGTAAGGCTCTTCGCCCAAGTCTTTCAAGTCTTGAGTCACGGCATCGTAACGCGCCATGTATTCAAGCTCTGGAATGGCTTTGTTCAATTCGGCATCTTTATAGATGTGGTCGACAGCCTTATGGAAAACAGATTGAAGTTTCAAGAATTTGATGTAGTTTTCTTTGCTGGAAAAAGGTTGAACGGACATAACCAAGTTATCAACGCTGTCGTGCGTTGTCGTGGTTTGCTCTTTCAAGCGTTTGGCGAAAGTCAGCTCTTGGGTTTCACTCATGATGTTTCCTTTGAATTAAGAGACTAATGGTTTCAGACGGCCTTTATGGTTAAAAATACCGTCTAATTTGAAAAGAATCGTTTTAAAAACAAAGAAGATAATTTTTAACCTGCTTCAGATTCGTTAACCGCGTACCTTCCACAGATCTACAAGGCTCATCGTGTTTTTAAATATTGAGAATATATCTTATTTTTAATATAATAACAATAAACCAAACTAAGACCTATTAATAAAATTTAACGGCTCATAGCAATAACCTTCTAAACCTTTTCAAACTTTTCAGACTGCCCAAACCTTACTAAGCAGCCGCCATTCAATCAAATATCGACCTAAATTTGAGCTATCCTTCTGTTTTCCTTTATAATGCGACACTCTTTGCTCCTTCTTTGTCCCCTGCCGAACCATGAAACGGATTCCTGCCTACCATCGCTGGTGGCGCTACAAGTCTTATCTTCCTGATGCGACGCTGCCTGCACATACGGTGGAATGCCCTGATTGCGGCTGCCGTATGGATATTCCGCGCCTGCGTCAGGGGCAGGAGGCGCATTGTCCGGTGTGTAACCATGAAATCGTGGAAGTGGAAAACAATCCGTATATCGCGCCGATTGCCTATGCGCTGACAACCTTGATTCTGATGGCGTTCGCGTACAATATGGTGTATATCCGCGTCGATTTGTTCGGCGTGACATCGATTTTGTCGTTGCCGCAAATGATGCGGCTTTTGATTTCGCTGGATTACGGTTTTCTGGCGGAAGTGATGTTTATCCTCACCTTCGGCGCGCCCTTACTGTTTCTGCTGCTCTGCCTTTATGTTTATACGGCTTTGATACGCGAAAAGGCCTACCCTGCGCTGCGCTTTGCAACGCGCGTATTAGTGCGGCTGCGCCATTGGATTATGGTGGATGTGTTTTTTATTTCCACTTTGGTGGCGTATATCAAGCTCTCATCCGTTGCTACAGTGGAATTCGGCTCGGCGTTTTATCTGATGTTTCCGCTGTCGGTCATGCTGATTCGGACTTCGGTATCGATTCCGCAGCATTGGGTTTATTATAAGATTCACCGTTTAACCGGCGGCCATGCGGTTCAGACGGCCACTGAAGACAAAATCTGTTGCAGCCGCTGCCTGTATTTCCGCAATAAAGACGAGCAGCCTTGCGGCGTATGCGGCGCAGACTTATACCGCCGCCGCCCGAAAAGCCTGAGCATTTCGCTGGCGTTTTTAATGGCGGCGTTTATCCTGTATTTCCCTGCCAACATCCTGCCAATTATGATTTCGTCCAATCCGACGGCTTTGGAGATCAATACGATTTTCAACGGCATTGTGTATATGTGGGACGACGGCGACCGATTGATTGCCGTGATTATCTTTAGTGCCAGTATTATGCTGCCGGTTTTGAAGATTATTGCGATGGCGGTTTTGATTTATTCCGCATACTTCAAACCCATGATGAGCGCGGACAAAATGTCGGTTTTGTATCGGATTACCGAATCCATCGGCCGCTGGTCGATGATTGATATTTTTGTGATTATTATTTTGATGAGTTCGTTCCACACCAATATGGCACGCGTCGTGCCGGGTGGTGCGGCGGTTTATTTCTGCCTGGTCGTTATTTTGACCATGCTTTCGGCCTATTATTTCGATCCCCGTCTGATTTGGGACAAACAACAGCAGCTTTCAGACGGCCTTGATTCTGACCAGACCTTAACACAATGAAAAAACACGATTCTTCACCCAATTATCACGCCCCGGCGCGTGTCAAGAAAACCAATGTCTTCACATCTATCGTGTGGCTGATTCCGCTGATTGCGCTGATTGCCGGCGGCTGGCTTTTGGTTAAAGACATCCGCAACCGCGGCCCTGTCGTTACACTGTTGATGGACAGCGCGGAAGGCATCGAAGTCAACAACACCGTTATTAAAGTGTTGAATGTCGATGTCGGACACGTTACCCGCATCAAATTACGCGATGACCAAAAAGGCGTGGAAGTTACTGCCCAGCTCAGCGCCGACGCCAAAGACCTTATCCGCAGCGATACCCAATTTTGGGTGGTCAAACCGCGTATCGACCAAAGCGGCGTTACCGGCTTGGGAACCTTGCTTTCCGGCTCATATATTGCATTTACACCGGGTAAAAGCCAAGAAACCAAAGATGTATTTGTCGTCCAAGACATTCCGCCGATTGCCGCCATCGGTCAAAGCGGCCTGCGCCTGAATTTGATCGGCAAAAACGACCGTATCCTCAACGTCAGCAGCCCGGTTTTATATGAAAACTTTATGGTTGGCCAAGTAGAAAGCGCGCATTTCGACCCGTCTGACCAAAGCGTACATTACACCATCTTCATCCAAAGCCCTAACGACAAACTGATTAATTCTGCCAGCCGTTTCTGGCTGGAAAGCGGCATTAATATCGAAACCACAGGCAGCGGTGTCAAACTCAATTCCGCCCCTCTACCTGCCCTGCTGTCCGGCGCAATTTCCTTTGACTCGCCTAAAACAAGCGACAGCAAAAATGTCAAAAGTGAAGACAGCTTCACACTTTACGACAGCCGTAGCGAAGTCGCCAACCTGCCTGACGACCGCTCGCTGTACTACACCGCGTTTTTCAAACAATCCGTACGCGGCCTGTCTGCCGGTTCGCCTGTCGAATACAAAGGCCTGAATGTCGGCGTGGTTTCCGATGTCCCTTATTTCGACCGCAACGACAGCCTGCATTTGTTTGAAAACGGTTGGATTCCCGTACGCATCCGTATCGAGCCTTCCCGTTTGGAAATCAATGCCGACGAGCAAAGCAAAGAACATTGGAAACAACAATTTCAGACGGCCTTAAACAAAGGCCTGACCGCCACTATCTCCAGCAACAACCTGCTGACCGGCAGCAAAATGATTGAGTTGAACGATCAGCCTTCCGCATCGCCTAAGCTGCGACCGCATACCGTTTATGCAGGCGATACCGTTATCGCAACCCAAGGCGGCGGTTTGGACGATTTACAGGCAAAAGTGGCCGATTTGTTAGACAAGTTCAACAATCTGCCATTGGATAAAACCGTTACCGGCTTGAACGGTTCGCTTGCCGAGCTCAAGTCCACACTCAAATCTGCCAATGCCGCTTTAAGCTCCATCGACAAACTGGTCGGCAAACCGCAGACACAAAACATCCCTAACGAGCTGAACCAAACCCTGAAAGAGTTGCGTCAAACCCTGCAAGGCGTATCGCCGCAATCACCTATCTACGGCGACGTACAAAATACGCTGCAAAGTTTGGACAAAACCTTAAAAGACGTTCAACCCGTGATTAATACTTTGAAAGAAAAACCCAACGCGCTGATTTTTAACAGCAGCAGCAAAGACCCTATCCCGAAAGGAAGCCGATAATGCGCCTCTTCCCGATTGCCGCCGCCCTGACGCTTGCCGCCTGCGGCACTGCGCAAAGCACACAATATTTCGTCCTGCCCGACAGCCAGTACATCCGACCTGCTGCCCATGGCAACGAAATCGCGGTCAAAGTCAACCTTGCCGAACCGCTTGCCAACGGCGGCCTCGTTTACCAAACCGATGCCTATCATGTGAATCTGGCGAAAAACCACCTTTGGGCGGCACCGCTCGATGACGCATTGGCGGCAAACCTCAGCAACAAGCTTAACCGCCTCAATCCGCATCGCACCTTCGTGCCTGCTTCACGCAGCCAAAGCAGTCAAACCCTGAAAGTCTATATCGAAGCCTTCCAAGGCAGCTATCAGGGGCAGACCACCATCAGCGGTTATGCACAATGGCCGGACGGACGCAGCAAACCGTTTAACGCCATCACGCCGCAACAAGGTGACGGCTATACCGCCATGCTCGAATCGTTGGAAAACGGTTTGTCACAGGTTGCCGATACGATTGCCTATTAAAAACCCAAAGGCCGTCTGAAAAAACTTTCAGACGGCCTTTTTTATGTTTCAAACATTCATCACAACGCGCGGTCAAAATATAAAGCCACGCCGGAACGTTCGCTCATTGCCAACAAATAATCCATCAATTTTTGCGGCCATTGAATACCGCGTACAACGGTTAGGTTGCGCAAAATAGGGAACGTCAGGATATCTTCCAAACTGATTTCACCGCCCAAGCCTTCGCCTTCGCACACCAGCGCTTCCAGTTCTGCCAAGTCTTGATGCAGACGCTCCAGATATTGCGCCGTTTTGTTCAGATTAGTCTCAAAATTACCGATACTTTTCTCTTTTTTGTCGATAAAGTATTTTTTCGCTTCATCGGTCTCAAATTCGGGCAGGCCGATTTTAACCATACGCGGCTGTACCAATTTGTTATTGTATTCGCCCACTTTGTCCAACCAAGCCTGCACTTCTGGACGAACCTCTCCTTTCAGATGGCCTTGATCAATGTAACGGACAATATCCAAACTCTCGCCCATAAACGAACCGTCTTCTTTTTGCAAAATCGGCACTTGTTTTGAGCCAATCATGCCAATCGGCGTAGCTTCATCATCGTTCGCCAAGACAACTTCTTCCACCGCTACATCGCGCAAGCCGAAAATCATCCGCGCACGGACGCAAAACGGGCAATGGTCGTAAATATACAGTTTCATCGAAATGCTCCTTAAAATTTCAAAACGGTTAACCATAACACCCAAGGCCGTCTGAAACAAGACTTCCTGAAACATAGTGCCACATTCGCATACAAATCTAGGGCTGTCGGCAATAAACTGTTACAATAGCAGCGTTTTTATCAGAAAGAAAAAAACGCACGCCATGACCACTATTCGCCAAACGCCCCAAACATCGAGCGTAACGCTGGAAGGCCTCCTCGCATGGTTCGACGGCTATGTTGCCGCGCTGCCTGATCCCGATAAAAACCTGATTCAGACGGCCTTTGACCTGTCTAAAGAACATTATCCTGCCGATGCCCTAACGACTTACGGCGAGCCATTGATGGAACATTTCCTCGGCTCGATGCAAATCGTCAGCGAACTCGACCTCTTGCCCGATGCCGTGGCCGCTACGATTTTGTCCGACATCGGCAAATACGTTCCCACTTGGCGCGAATTGGTTACCGAACGCTGCAACAGCACCGTTTGTGAGCTGGTCAAAGGTGTGGACGAAGTGCAGAAACTGACCCAATTCGCCCGCGTGGACAGCCTCGCCACGCCGGAAGAGCGCGCCCAACAAGCCGAAACCATGCGCAAAATGCTGTTGGCGATGGTTACCGACATCCGCGTCGTCCTGATCAAACTGGCCATGCGTACGCGCACCCTCCAATTCTTAAGCAACATTCCCGACAATCCTGAAAAACGCGCCGTTGCCAAAGAAACCCTCGACATTTTTGCCCCGCTCGCCAACCGCTTGGGCGTGTGGCAACTCAAATGGCAGCTCGAAGATTTGGGCTTCCGTCATCAAGAGCCGGAAAAATACCGCGAAATCGCCCTGCTTTTGGACGAAAAACGCACCGAGCGCCTCGAATATATCGAAAACTTCCTCAATATCCTGCGTACGGAACTGAAAAAATACAATATTCATTTTGAAGTTGCCGGAAGACCGAAGCATATCTACTCCATTTACAAAAAAATGGTGAAGAAAAAGCTCACTTTCGACGGCTTGTTCGACATCCGCGCCGTACGGATTTTGGTGGACACCATTCCCGAGTGTTACACCACGTTGGGCATTGTCCACAGCCTCTGGCAGCCGATTCCGGGCGAGTTCGACGACTATATCGCTAACCCGAAAGGCAACGGCTATAAAAGTTTGCACACCGTTATCGTTGGCCCGGAAGACAAAGGTGTAGAAGTCCAAATCCGCACCTTCGACATGCACCAATTCAACGAATTCGGTGTTGCCGCCCACTGGCGTTATAAAGAAGGTGGCAAGGGTGATTCCGCCTATGAACAGAAAATCGCTTGGTTGCGCCAACTCTTGGACTGGCGCGAAAACATGGCCGAAAGCGGCAAAGAAGACCTTGCCGCCGCCTTTAAAACCGAGCTGTTCAACGACACGATTTATGTTTTGACCCCGCACGGCAAAGTCCTCTCCCTGCCTACGGGCGCTACCCCCATCGACTTTGCCTATGCCCTGCACAGCAGCGTGGGCGACCGTTGTCGCGGCGCAAAAGTCGAAGGACAAATCGTACCGCTGTCTACGCCGTTGGAAAACGGACAACGCGTTGAAATCATTACCGCTAAAGAGGGAAATCCTTCCGTCAACTGGCTCTACGAAGGCTGGGTCAAATCCAACCGCGCCATCAGTAAAATCCGTGCCTACATCCGCCAGCAAAATGCGGATACCGTGCGTGAAGAAGGCCGCGCCCAATTGGACAAGCAGTTGTCAAAAATCTTCCCCAAACCCAATCTGCAAGCATTGGCAGAAAAACTCGGCTTCAAAAAAACCGACGAACTCTATACGGCCATCGGTCAGGGCGACGTTTCCAACCGCGCCATCCACAAAGCCTGCGGCGCGCTGAATGAACCGCCTCCTGTACCGATTGATGAAACCAATATCGTCAAGCAGTCCAAAATCAAAAAAGGCGGCAAAAACGGCATTTTGATTGACGGCGAAGACGGCCTGATGACCACGCTTGCCAAATGCTGCAAACCGGCACCTCCTGACGATATTGTGGGCTTTGTTACGCGCGACCGCGGTATTTCCGTCCACCGCAATACCTGCCCTTCTTTCCGCCACCTTGCCGAGCAGGCTCCGGAAAAAGTGTTAAATGCAAGCTGGGCAGCCTTGCAAGAAGGACAAGTATTTGCCGTCGATGTTGAAATCCGCGCCCAAGACCGCTCCGGTTTGCTGCGCGACGTTTCGGATGCGCTGGCGCGTCATAAACTCAACGTTACCGCGGTGCAAACCCAATCGCGCGATTTGGAAGCCAGTATGCGCTTTACCCTTGAAGTCCGCCAAGTCAACGACCTGCCGCGCGTATTAGCCAGCTTGGGCGACATCAAAGGCGTTTTAAGCGTAACGCGCTTGTAATTCCCATTCCCCCATCTAAAGGCCGTCTGAAAGTATTGCTTTCAGACGGCCTTTCACACATCGGCTGCCAATATATAACCTACGTTTCTATCCTTACAATCAGCCGTTATTTCCTATCCGCCATATTCTCAGGCAAACTCGCCATCCGTATGATAAAGAAAGATATTTTTATTCTTATATTAACCTTAAGGAAACTTCATGGATACACGAGACCTGTTCCCTCATGAAATTTTGCAGGACGCCATCGGCAAAAGTTGCGCCAAATCTGAATTCAGCATCAAAATGTTGGTGATTTTGAGTTTTTTAGGTGGTGGCTATGTCGGCTTCGGCTATCTTGCCTGCCTGCGCGTCATCAGTGGCATTCCTGCCGAATGGAACGGCCTGGCCGCCCTTTTGGGCGCATCCGTGTTCCCGATTGCGCTGATTTGTATCTTAATCGGCGGTGGAGAGTTGGCAACAGGCAATATGATGATTATGGCTTTGGGCAGATTGACCGGCCGCGTCAGCACTCACAAACTGGTACGCAACTGGCTCATTGTCAGCTTGGGCAATCTGGCAGGCGCCGTTGCCATGGCCTATTTCCTCGGCCACTATGTCGGCCTGGCAGAGGGAGCGGCTACGGCTAAAACCATTGCCATCGCAGAAGCCAAAGTTAATATGGACTTTGGCCGTGCATTCGTCTCCGCTATCGCATGTAACTGGATGGTGTGCATGGGTATTTGGTTCTATTTCGGTTCACGCCATACTTCAGGCCGCATTTTGGCAACTTGGTTTCCGGTCATGATCTTCGTGTTAATCGGCTTTCAACATTTTGTTGCCAATATGTTCATCATTCCGGCCGGCATTTGGGCGGGCGCAAACGTCAGCTGGGGTCAATTTTTCTACAACATGATTCCCGTTTTCTTAGGCAACGTCCTGGGCGGGTCATCCTTTGTCGCAGCCTCTTATCTCTTTGCTTACAAACACTTACTAAAAGACGATTTTTCTATTTAATGTAGTCTTTTTTTCTAAAAACCCCGTATCTACCCGACACAGATACGGGGTTTCTGCACAAGGCCGTCTGAAAGTCCAAGTCGTTTAATTACTTTTTCTCTTTAATCCTCAAAAAACATCAGGAAAGATAGTTTCACACACTTTCCTTCGTCATCATCGGTAAAAATTTATATATTTTTATGTTTTTAAATGACTTAGCTAAAAGGCGGCATCAATTTCGAATAAAGGCTGAGTTCTTCGCTTTGCAAAAGCGACTTTTTACGGTATGCTGGTTTAAATTATTTACAATTTAATGCATTAAAATTTCGTATTTTATTGTATTTGAAAATAATTTATCCTGTCTCTCTCGCAAAAAACAGGATTTTTAAGCTGTATTTTTATTAGAAAAAAGTTTGGGTATGAATTGCTTGCAATTTCAAAACCCGTATTTATAAGTTAGATGAGGAATAAGTACATGAATCCCATGTATATCACTTTCGCGATCTATTTGGTCGCCGTATTACTGATCGGCCTCGCCGCCTATTTTTCAACACGAAACTTCGACGACTACATTCTCGGCGGCCGCAGCTTAGGTCCGTTCGTGACCGCGATGTCTGCCGGTGCTTCCGATATGTCAGGCTGGCTTTTGATGGGCTTGCCAGGTGCCATTTACCTGAGCGGTTTGAATGAAGCTTGGATCGCCATTGGTCTGATTGTGGGCGCATACCTCAACTGGCTGTTGGTTGCAGGCCGTCTGCGCGTACATACCGAATACGCCAACAACGCGCTGACGCTTCCTGATTACTTCTTTCACCGCTTCGGTGCCGGCGGTCACTTGATGAAAGTGGTTTCTGCACTGATTATCTTGTTCTTCTTCACTATTTACTGTGCTTCAGGCATCGTAGCCGGTGCTACCCTGTTCCAAAGCCTATTCCACGGTATGTCTTACACTCAAGCCATGTGGCTGGGTGCCGGCGCAACCATCGCCTATACTTTCTTGGGCGGTTTCTTGGCAGTAAGCTGGACCGATACCCTGCAAGCTTCTTTGATGATTTTTGCATTGGTACTGACTCCTGTCATGGTGTACTTGGGTTTGGGCGGTGCTGATCAAATGAACGCTGCCATCCAACAAGTTGCCGCTTCTACCGGTAAAGAATACGGCAGCCTGTTTGCCGGTACTACTTTCATCGGCATTATCTCTACCGCCGCTTGGGGCTTGGGCTATTTCGGCCAACCACACATCTTGGCCCGTTTCATGGCTGCTGAAAGCGCTAAATCTCTGGTTTCTGCACGCCGTATCGGTATGACCTGGATGATTCTGTGTATGGCCGGTGCCGTGGCTGTCGGCTACTTCGGTATCGCTTACTTCGGCGCAAACCCTGCCCACGTTGATGAAATGAACGGCAACCACGAACGTATCTTCATCGCTTTGGCCACCCTGCTCTTCAACCCTTGGATTGCCGGTATCATCTTAAGCGCGATCCTCGCCGCCGTAATGTCCACCCTGTCTTGCCAATTGTTGGTTTGCTCCAGCGCGATTACCGAAGACTTCTATAAAGGCTTCCTGCGTAAAAACGCCCAACAAGCTGAATTGGTATGGATTGGCCGCGTAATGGTATTGGCTATCGCCGTGATTTCCATCCTGATTGCTTCTGACCCTGAAAGCAAAGTATTGGGCTTGGTAGCTTACGCATGGGCAGGCTTTGGTGCCGCATTCGGTCCGGTTGTGATCCTGTCTGTTTTGTGGAAACGCATTACTGCCTACGGCGCACTCTCCGGCATGATTGCTGGTGCGCTGACTGTGGTTGTTTGGGCTGAGTGGATTAAAAAACCTGCTTTGGCCGCACAAGAAACAGGCTTCTCTACCGTTTATGAAATCGTTCCAGGCTTTATCGCTTGTACCCTCGTGATTGTTTTGGTATCTCTGATGGACAAACAACCGTCACGCGAATTGCAAGAACGTTTCGAAAAAGCAGACGCAGAATACCGCGCCTCTAAATAAGACGTTTTCAGACGGCCTGCATGATTCAGTGCAGGCCGTCTGTCTGTGTTATGAAATAAACTGTTTCAAAATAATCTGAGCCTTATCAGAAAAAACAGCAATTTATGCGGATGCATCTTGTATCCGCATCATAATTTTATTACGATATTACTATCCTTCAGAATGCCTGTTTTAGCAGTCTTAATTCAGGCCGTCTGAAATCATGAAAAAACCTTTGGAGAACATAAATAATGTTTAACTTCGCTTTTCCAACACAAACTCCTCTGCGTCAAGCTGTAACTGATGCCTACCGCCGCGATGAAATCGAAGCCGTACAGGATATGTTGCAACGTGCACAGATGACCGACGAAGAGCGCAACGCCGCTTCCGAGCTTGCCCGTCGTTTGGTTACTCAAGTCCGCTCCAGCCGCACCAAAGCAAGCGGCGTAGATGCCTTGATGCACGAATTCTCTCTCTCCAGTGAAGAAGGTGTTGCACTGATGTGTCTGGCCGAAGCCCTGCTGCGTATTCCGGACAATGCAACCCGCGACCGCCTGATTGCCGACAAAATCTCCGAAGGCAACTGGAAAAGCCACTTGAACAACAGCCCTTCCCTCTTCGTTAACGCGGCTGCATGGGGTCTGTTGATTACCGGCAAACTGACCGCGACAAACGACAAACAGATGAGTTCCGCATTGAGCCGTCTGATCAGCAAAGGCGGCGCACCCCTGATCCGTCAAGGTGTGAACTACGCAATGCGCCTGCTGGGCAAACAGTTCGTAACCGGCCAAACCATTGAAGAAGCGCTGCAAAACGGTAAAGAGCGCGAGAAAATGGGTTACCGCTTCTCTTTCGATATGTTGGGTGAAGCCGCATACACCGAAGAAGATGCCAACCGCTACTACAACGACTACGTTCAAGCCATTCACGCCATCGGTAAAGATGCCGCAGGCCAAGGCGTTTACGAAGGCAACGGTATCTCCGTTAAACTTTCCGCCATCCACCCACGCTACTCACGCGCCCAACACGAACGCGTTATGAGCGAACTGTTGCCACGCCTGAAAGAATTGTTCCTTTTGGGTAAAAAATACGATATCGGTATCAATATCGACGCCGAAGAAGCAAACCGCCTCGAATTGTCTTTGGACTTGATGGAAGCTTTGGTTTCCGACCCTGACTTGGCCGGCTACAAAGGTATCGGTTTCGTTGTTCAGGCCTACCAAAAACGTTGCCCGTTCGTTATCGACTATCTGATTGACCTGGCTCGCCGCAACAACCAAAAACTGATGATCCGTTTGGTTAAAGGCGCATACTGGGACAGCGAAGTGAAATGGGCTCAAGTAGACGGCATGGAAGGCTATCCGACTTACACCCGTAAAGTCCACACCGACATCTCCTACCTCGCCTGCGCACGCAAACTCTTGGATGCGCAAGATGCCGTGTTCCCACAATTTGCTACCCACAATGCTTACACTTTGGGCGCAATCTACCAAATGGGTAAAGGCAAAGACTTCGAACACCAATGTCTGCACGGCATGGGCGAAACCCTGTACGACCAAGTGGTTGGCCCGCAAAACTTAGGCCGTCGCGTACGCGTGTATGCCCCGGTCGGCACACACGAAACCCTGCTTGCCTACTTGGTACGCCGTCTGTTGGAAAACGGTGCGAACTCTTCTTTCGTGAACCAAATCGTTGACGAAAACATTAGCATCGACCGCCTAATTAAGAGCCCGTTCGACACCATTGCTGAACAAGGCATCCACCTGCATCCGGCATTGCCTCTGCCGCGCGATTTGTATGGCAAAGACCGTCTGAACTCCCAAGGCGTCGATTTCAGCAACGAAAACGTATTGCAAAATCTGCAAGAAAAACTCAACCAAGCTTCTTCCGAAGACTTCCACGCCGCGTCTATCGTCAATGGCGAAGCGCGTAACGTGGGCGAAGCGCAACCCGTCCGCAACCCTGCAGACCACAACGATGTTGTCGGCACTGTCAGCTTTGCCGATGCGGCATTGGCTCAAGAGGCTATTGGTGCAGCCGTTGCCGCCCTGCCGGAGTGGAGCGCCAAACCTGCTTCAGAACGCGCCGACTGCCTGCGCCGTTTTGCCGATTTGTTGGAACAACACACGCCTGCATTGATGATGCTGGCCGTCCGCGAAGCCGGTAAAACCCTGAACAACGCCGTTGCCGAAGTACGCGAAGCCGTTGACTTCTGCCGCTACTATGCCAACGAAGCTGAAAACACCCTGCCTAAAGATGCCAAAGCTGTCGGCGCAATCGTTGCCATCAGCCCATGGAACTTCCCATTGGCCATCTTTACCGGTGAAGTGGTTTCTGCATTGGCAGCCGGTAACACCGTTATCGCCAAACCTGCCGAACAAACCAGCCTGATTGCTACTTACGCCGTTTCCTTGATGCATCAAGCCGGTATTCCGACTTCTGCGTTGCAACTCGTACTCGGCGCAGGCGATGTCGGCTCTGCCCTGACCGGCGATACCCGCATTGGCGGCGTGATCTTTACCGGTTCTACCGAAGTAGCGCGCCTGATCAACAAAGCCCTGTCCAAACGCGACGACAGCCCTGTCCTGATTGCCGAGACCGGCGGTCAAAACGCAATGATCGTGGACTCTACCGCCCTGCCGGAACAAGTCTGCCTCGACGTATTGAACTCTGCCTTCGACAGCGCGGGCCAACGTTGTTCCGCTCTGCGTATCTTGTGCGTTCAAGAAGATGTTGCCGATAAAATGGTCAACATCATCAAAGGTGCAATGGACGAGCTGGTTGTCGGCAAACCGACCCAACTGACCACAGACATCGGCCCTGTCATCGATGCTGAAGCCCAACAAAACCTGTTGGCCCACATCAACAAAATGAAAGGCGTAGCAAAGGCTTACCACGAAATCAAAACTGCCGCCGACGTTGATGACAACAACTCTACCTTCGTTCGTCCAATTCTGTTTGAATTGAACAACCTGAACGAGTTGCAACGCGAAGTGTTCGGTCCTGTACTGCACGTTGTCCGCTACCGCGCCAGCGAATTGGATCAACTCATTGACCAAATCAACGCCAAAGGCTATGCTCTGACCAGCGGTGTACACAGCCGTATCGAAGGCACTGTTGACCATATCCGCGACCGCATCGAAGCTGGTAACATCTACGTTAACCGCAACATCGTTGGTGCTGTTGTCGGCGTACAACCTTTCGGCGGTCACGGCTTGTCCGGCACCGGTCCAAAAGCAGGCGGTTCATTCTATCTGCAACGCCTGGTTCGTACTCCTGAATGGGTTGCCCCAACCCTCAGCCGAATCGGCCAAGCAGACGAAGACGCGCTCAAACGTTTGGAAACCCTGGTTCACAAACTGCCGTTTAACGCAGAAGAGAAAAAAGCCGCAGCCGCAGCTTTGGGTCACGCACGCGTCCGTACCCTGCGCAAAGCCGAAACCGTATTGGTCGGCCCGACCGGCGAACGCAACTCATTGAGCTGGCGCTCTCCAGAACGTGTTTGGGTACATGGCGGCAATCTGCTGCAAGCCTTCTCTGCCCTGACCGAGCTGGCAGCCGCAGGCATCCAAACCGTTGTTGAGCCTAACAGCCCGTTGGCTTCGTACTCAGCCGATTTGGACGGTTTGTTGCAAGTCAACAGCAAACCTGAAAATGCGGGCATCAGCCATGTTGCCGCCATCGAGCCTTTGAGCAGCGAGCGCAAACAAGAGTTGGCCGGCCGCGACGGTGCGCTCATCCGCATTCTGCCTTCCGAACAAGGTCTGGACATCCTGCAAGTATTTGAAGAAATTTCTTGCAGTATCAATACTACCGCTGCCGGCGGTAACGCCAGCCTGATGGCAGTTGCCGACTAATCACAGCCAAATCAAAGGCCGTCTGAAATTCAGACGGCCTTTTTTATCTATTTTTATTTACATTTTTGCCGGATATTCGCACAAATCGTTAATCAAACATTTGCTACATTGCGGTTTCAAAGCCTTACATGTATAGCGGCCGTGCAAAATCAACCAATGATGGGCATCCATCAAAAATTCTTTGGGAATAAAGCGCATCAGCTTGTCTTCAACTTCGCGCACATCCTTACCAGGCGCGATTTTGGTGCGGTTGGCCACACGGAAAATATGGGTATCGACCGCCATAACAGGTTGCCCGAATGCAGTATTCAACACCACATTGGCTGTTTTACGGCCAACACCGGGCAAAGATTCCAAAGCCTCGCGGTCGGCAGGTACTTCGCCGTTGTATTTCTCCAGCAAAATACGGCAAGTCTGCATGATGTGTTTGGATTTGGTTTTATAGAGGCCTATGGTTTTGGTGTATTCCATCACGCCGTCCAGCCCCAAATCCAACATGGCTTGCGGCGTATTGGCAACGGGAAAGAGTTTGGCAGTCGCTTTGTTCACGCCGACATCAGTCGCTTGTGCAGACAATAAAACGGCGATAAGCAGCTCAAACGGCGAGCTAAAATTCAACTCGGTAGTCGGATGAGGATTGGCAGCGCGGAAACGCTCGAAAATTTCTTGGCGGATTTGTTTGTTCATTGTTTGGATTATTTTTTTATTGGCGCAGCAATTATAGTGAAATCATGTTGATACGGCTACTTCAAGTAAAACAAGGCCGTCTGAAATTGTTTTCAGACGGCCTTGTTTTATAAAAGCATTGCTATTCTAAATGCGATTTACTTCTTACTCAAAGTCAGCCCTGTCCAGCCAAACACCAGCGTCAGAGCCAAACTCAAGTAGCAGAAGAAGGCATAAGGCAGGTATTCCCAAACAGGCACACCCAAGGCATGGCTGATGAATACACCGCAGACACTCCAAGGCACCAACGGGTTGATGACCGTACCTGCATCTTCAAGTGTACGGGCAAGGTTGCGCGAATGCAGACCAAGCTTGTCATAAACCGGCTTAAAGGTTTCGCCGGAAAGCAGGATACTTAAATATTGCTCGCCAATCAGGAAGTTAACACCGACCGATGTCATGGCCACGCTGAAAGTAGCGCGTCCGGCATTGGTCAGGAACGCACGAATAGCCTCCAACAAAGACGGAATCACACCGATGCTGAACAACAGGCCGCCCAAGCTCATGCCGAGTATCACGATGGTTTGCGTAAAGAACATGCTTTCCAAACCGCCACGAGAAATCAAACGGGCAATGTCTTTAAATGCTTCACCTTCGAGTTTGTATCCGCCGTAAAACCACGCGCCCAGCTGTTTCAAATCAGGCGTACTGTGGAAGTAAGTGACAATCAGCGCCACCACAACGGTAAACAACATGGCCACAATGGCATTGACGCGCATCAGGGCGAGGACAACCAGCAAGGCAAACGGAATCAGTGAGTAAGCATGGACCAAACCGGTTGCTTCCAATTGCGCGCGGAAAGCTTCGACGCTGTTCATGTCATGCGCGGCAACATTGGGCAAGAGCCACAACATCAAGGCCGCACTGATCAACCACGCAGGCACAGTGGTATACATCATGTTTTTGATGTGCTCGAACAAATCAATGCCGACAATCGAAGCAGAAATACCGGTCGTATCGGAAAGCGGCGACATTTTATCTCCGAAGAATGCACCCGACACAATCGCACCTGCCGTCATCGCCATATCGGCATGAAACGCAGCCGCCATCCCCATAAATGCCACGCCGACAGTTGCACAAGTCGTCAAACTACTGCCGATAGAAATACCGATGATCGAGCAAAGCGCAAACGCTGAGAAGTAAAAATAAGTCGGCGAAATCAATCCGAAACCGTAATACATCAGCGTCGGAATCGCACCACTCATCATCAGCGCGCTGACCATCAGGCCGATAAAGAAAAACAGATAAATCGCGCCCATGCCCTGCCCGACCGCGCCGATCATACCGTTTTGCATGTCTTGATATTTCAAGCCGCGCATCAAACCGTACAAAAGCAAGACCACGATCGCCGTCACAATCGACATATGCGGCAGCCATTCAAGCGAAATAATCGTATAACCCATTGCCGCCACCAAAGCCAAGGCCACCGCAATGGCCTCGAAACGCGGCATATTGAGTAAGGATTTGAAAGCAAACATTGTTCTTTGCCTTTTTAATAAGTATTTAACAGATTTTAGCATAACAGGCCGTCTGAAAAACCGGTTTCAGACGGCCTGCTGATTATTTTACGAAAACAACGCTCACAAATCCTTGCCATTTTCTTTAAAATAAACGAATTATTTAGAATAAAATATTTTTTAATCAGAATGAATGGTATTTTATTGCTTTTTAAAATATCCATCATGCAAAAATGCCACCACCTGTCCGGCAGTTTTGCGGTTGAAAAGCATACCGCTATGGCTGACTGGCAAAACAACATGATCGCGCATATTCGGACAATGCGTTTCGCTGACCAAGACCGTACCATCATGTGCGCCGTGCAAACCTAAAACACGGCCCAGCCCATACGGTTTATTGCCGGCAATACTGCCCAGCTCAACACTTACGGGCAATTCAGGCATGCTGCCGTCCAATGCCCCTTTGTAAGAGCCGCCCAATACCGGCTTTTGCAAACCCAAATTGAGTACACGTTGCGCGGCACGGCTGCCTTGGTGCGGCGTACCCATGGTAACGATACGACCGCTGACTTTATCCGGATATGCCGCCGCAAAATTGCGTAAAACCAAGCCGCCCAAACTGTGGCCGACAAAGTGCAGCGTTTCATCAGCATGGTTCTCATCAATCCATCGCGCCAAATCTTCAACATGTCGGTTCATCGAATGCAAAACACTGTAATAATCGAACAGAGCAACTTCAAAACCTTCTTGTTCCAGCAAATACGCCAGCGGTTTCATTACCCACGAATGCATGTGCAAGCCATGCAGCAAAATGATTTTGGCCATTTTTTCCTCCTGTCATTCAAATCATTATGCCACAAAGTAAAAAGGCCGTCTGAAAACCTGATTTCCAAGTTTTCAGACGACCTTCTGTTCAAACCATGCTTACTCGTCGGCTTTATAACCTTTGAGGGCAAAGAAGAAGATGTAGAGGTAGCACACGGCAGGTGCAACATAAGAAATCATCATACCGTAATCATCGGCGATCTTACCTTGCAAAACAGGAATCAACGCGCCGCCAACAATGGCGGTACAAAGAAAACCTGAAGTAGAATTGGTAAATTTGCCGAGGTTTTTGGTTGCCAGCGAAAAGATAGTCGGGAACATAATGGAGTTGAAAAAACCGATGGCAATCAACGCCCACATGGCGATGTCGGCATTACCTTTACCAACCATGATGGCAATGACGAGCAAAGCAGTAGCAACTGAGGCATTAAAGGCAAGGTAGCGGTTTGGCGCGACTCGAGTCATAACTGCCGAACCGAGGAAGCGTCCGAACATTGCACCACCCCAGTATAACACCAGCATATCTGCGGCTTTGGAATGATCAAATCCTTTCAGGAAGCCCAAAATATTGACCATGAAAGAGCCGATGGATACTTCCGCGCCAACGTAGCAGAAAATGCCAACCACACCGAAAACAAGATGTTTGTATTGCCACACGCTGCTTTTGCCGTCGTAGTTGTGTTCGCTTTCCTCAACGGCAATTTTGCGTGCATCGGGCAGACGGATCATTTTCACAAAGACGGCGAGGAGGATCAAAAATCCCGCCAAACCCAAATAAGGGATTTGGACGGAAGCAATTTGCTCGGCTTTGCTGGCTTTCTGAGCCGCATCTGTAAAAATGAGAAGTGAACCGATTTTCGGAGCAATAGTCGTACCCAATGAATTGAATGCCTGCACCAAAGTCAGCGTTGCAGATTCTTTGCCCGGTTTCGCCAACAAGGTCACATACGGATTACCCGCAACCTACAACAGGGTTACACCTGAAGCAAGAATGAAGAGAGCGTCCAAGAAAGTCGGGTAAGATTGGCTGTCTGCGGCAGGATAAAGCAACAAGCATCCGACGGCGGTCAGCAAGAAGCCGCCGATGACGCCATTTTTATAGCCGATTTTACCGACGAAATGCCCCATCGGAATCGACATGATGGCATAGGCGGTAAAGAAGCAGAACTGAACCAGCATCGCCTGAACATTGGTTAGCGTGAAAATTTTCTGCAGATGCGGAATCAAAATATCGTTCATGCAGGTAATGAAACCCATCATGAAAAAGAGTGTGGTTAGGACAACCAGCGCAGGAGTATGATTTTATTGTGAATGCGCAGACATGATTTGGCTTTCGTTTTGTTAAGATTTGCTGGAAAAATGAGCTTAAATCAGTTCATTAAACTTAACACCCATTAACAGCCGCCCGTATCATACTGATAATCCGTCACTTTGAAAACTATTTTCTAACAGCCGACTACATTATCCTTCAGCCGTTTAATTTTAAAAATTTCAATAATATTGGATTTATATTTTATTAGATTAAAAAATAAAGGCATAATCCTCTTATTAAGCCTATTATTTCTTTTTTACAATATCACTTGATGTAACTCAAAACATGCCCCCTCTTTACGCTTACCTTGCCCTGATTGCTTCTGCCTTCACTTCAGCCACACTACTTCCGGGTACATCCGAGGCGGCATACGCCGCATTTGTGTACCAATATCCGCAACATGCCCTCGGAGCATGTTTGTGTGCCGGTTTGGCGAATGGCTTGGGCAGTATGGTTTCGTATTACATGGGCAGAATGTTTCCGTCCAAGAAAAGGCCGTCTGAAAAAGTATTGGCGCGTATACAAAGATGGGGAATTTGGCCGCTATTATTTGCATGGTTGCCGATTATCGGCGATGCCCTCCCCCTTGCCGCAGGCTGGCTCAGGCTCAATGCTTTGCATTGCGCCATTATTCTGATTGCAGGCAAACTGCTGCGCTATGCCATGATTTATTGGGGAATGAACACAGTTGCCGGATAAGTTTTGACAATCCAAAATAAAGGCCGTCTGAATGATTTAGACGGCCTTTGCCTTTAATTCGACAATTACAAGACTTTCACAATGCTTTCGCACAGATAGTCGATATTGTCATCGGTAATGCCTGCAACATTAATGCGGCCGGAGCGGACGGCATAAATGGCAAACTCATTTTTCAAACGGTCGACTTGTTCGGGAGTCAGACCGCTGAAAGAGAACATACCGTTTTGTTCAATAATGAAATCAAAGTCTTGGGTTGCGCCTTTGGCTTTGAGCAACTCGACAAATTTTTGGCGCATGGCTTTGATGCGGCCACGCATTTCATCGAGTTCGGCAATCCATTGTGCTTTCAAATCATCATTTTTCAACACCAGCGCAATGGTGTTCGCGCCGTGTGAAGCCGGGTTGGAATACAAGGTACGGATGATGGTTTTGACTTGGCTGTGGGCACGGGCTGCTGTTTCTTCATCTTCGGCCACCAAAGTGAACGCGCCGACGCGCTCGTTGTACATACCGAAGTTTTTAGAATAAGAACTGGCAATCAGCAATTCTGTATTGTGTTTCAAGAACACGCGCAAGCCGTAGGCATCTTCTTCCAAGCCATTGCCGAAGCCTTGGTAGGCAAAGTCAAACAGTGGCAACCAGCCTTTTTCGGCAGAAAGTTTTGCCAAAGTTTCCCATTGTTCGGGCGTAGGGTCGATACCGGTAGGGTTGTGGCAGCAGCCGTGCAGCAGGACGATGTCGCCTTTTTGCGCTTGGCTCAAGTCTTCAATCATGCCGTCCCAATCCAAACCATGTTTGGCGGCATCATAGTAGCGATAAGGTTTGTCTTGGATACCGACCGCTTTGGCGATGGCATTGTGGTTAGGCCAAGTCGGATTGGAAATCCAGATGGTTTGCGCGTTCAACTGACGTTTGGCAAATTCGGCCGCAATGCGCAATGCACCTGTACCGCCAAGGCTTTGCGCTGTTTTGGCACGACGGCTGGCAATGATTTCGTGGTCTTTACCAAACAACAGGATTTGGGTTTGCTCGTTGTAATCGGCAACGCCGTCGATGGTCAGGTAATTTTTAGTTATCTCACTTTCCAGCAGGCGTTTTTCAGCCTCTTTGACGGCTTTGACAATAGGCGTTGCGCCGGATGCGTCTTTATACACGCCGATGCCGAGATTGACTTTTTCGGGACGGGTTTCGGCTTTAAACGCTTCGCCCAAACCTAAAATCGGATCAGCAGGAGCTGCTTCGATATGCTTGAAGAACATGATTTTTCTCTTTACAAGTGTAAAACGGTTGAAAAAATACAAATTTATGTAATTTTACGCCGTTTCAGGCCGTCTGAAAACGGATTATTACAGGGTTTTAACGCAAGATTGCCAACAAATCCAAAGGCGTGGCAATACGAAAATCGGCAAGCCAGTTTTCGGTTTGGTCTTCGGCAGAAATATAGCCCCAATCGGCAAGCACGGTCGTCATGCCTGCATTTTTGCCTGCCTGCATATCGCGCTCTGCATCGCCGACATAAAAGCATCGCTGCGCTTCGACACCCATCTGTTCGCACGCATAAAACATAGGCTTCACGCTGGGCTTGGGTTCATCGCAAGTATCGCCGCTGATAATGACGGCAGGAGGCACGGTAAACCCGAGCTTAGGCACGAGGACATCGGTAAAACGCATGGGCTTGTTGGTAATAATGCCCCATTGGATACCGCGTTGAACTAAGGCTTCCAGCATTTCATTTACGCCGTCGAACAAGATGGTTTGGTCGGCATAGCAGCGGCTGTATTCGTCCAAAAACTCTTTGCGCCATTGCATATAGTCCGGATGGTCGGGCGTAATGCCTGCACCAAGTTTGAGCAAACCGCTCGCACCGTGACTGGCCTGCGGACGGATTTCATCCATGCTTTTCTCTGGCAAACCGTGTCGGCGCAATACCGTGTTGAGCGCGCCACCCAAATCAAGTGCGGTATCGGCAAGCGTGCCGTCAAGGTCAAACAATACGGCTTGGGTCATAAGTGTTCCTTTGATGATTTTAGAAGGCCGTCTGAACAATCCAACAAGTTTCAGACGGCCTGAATATGGTTAATGGTGATGATGTTCGTGCATTTCCTGCGAACACAAAACTTCATCTTTATGCGGATGCTGTTCGCTTTCAATCTGAATCGTACAATGCCCGATGTTGTGATGCGCCAACTCATGTTCGATGCGGTAGGCAATTTGTTCGGACTCTGCAACCGTCATGTTGCCATCGACAACAATATGGCAGGACAAAACGTGGATATTGCTGGTAATCGTCCAAACATGCAAGTCGTGAACGGACTTTACGCCCTCCGTATTGCTGATAACGCTGAGCAACTCATCGGTATGGATGTTTTCCGGCGCGCCTTCCATCAAAATGTGCAAAGTCTGTTTAAACAGCTTCCAGCCGCTGCGCCCCACCAAAGCCGCTACCAGCACGCTGGCAACCGTATCCGCCCATTGCCAGCCATACGCCATCATCAGCACTGCTGCGACAATCGCCCCTATCGAGCCGAATAAATCGCTGATTACATGCAGGTACGCGCCGCGCATATTGACGTTTTCTTCAGTATCGCCATTCTTCAACATATAAACGGCGACACCGATGTTGACCAACAATCCGATAATACTGACCACCAACATGCCGCCCGTCAAAATTTCCGGCGGATAAAACAATCGTTTGACTGCTTCATAAAAAATCATTCCCGCAATCAACACCAGCGACAATCCGTTAAACATCGCCGTCAAAATTTCAAAACGCTTATACCCAAATGTCTTTTGCAGCGTGGTCTGTTTCTCGCCAAGTTTGAATGCCCACAATGCCACACCCAGCGAAAACGCATCGCTGAACATATGCCCAGCATCGGAAAGCAGGGCCAAAGAGTTGGTCAGCCAGCCGCCGACCGCCTCAACCAGCATAAATCCAGCAATAACGAAAAATGAAATGCGCAATACCTGCTTATTGGCAGTATGCGTGTGCGCGTGCGAATGATCGTGATGATGTGCCATGATGATTTTACCGTTTCAGACGGCCTTTTTATCCTGTTTCAAACTTTTCTCAAAATCTTCCAACATATCCAGCTCGAAACGGCTGAATCCAGCACGTTCCCGTGCTTCGATATTGACGTAGCCGCGGAAAATAAACATATCGTAACGCGCAATCAGGCTGCGGAACAAGGCAACCGGTTCCAAACCGCGCTCACGGCAAAGATGCTGATACCAATGATTGCCAATGGCGACATGCCCTACTTCATCGCGATAAATAATATCCAACACATCGCAGGTTTCCACATCGCCGCGCTGCGCCACTTTTGCACGAATACCCGGGGTGACATCCAAACCGCGCGCTTCCAACACCCGCGGCACCAAAGCCATGCGCAATAAAGGATCGTAAGCGGTTTTATATGCCATATCCCACAAATGCCCGTGCGCTTCAAAATCGCCGTAATCGTAGCCCAAGCTGTTCAGACGGCCACGCATCAAGCCGAAGTGAAACACTTCTTCTTTCGCCACCCTTACCCAATCGCGTACAAACTGAAACGGCATATTGCGAAAACGATACGCCGCATCCAAAGCCAGATTAATCGCATTAAATTCAATGTGCGCAATCGCATGCAACATGGCCGCATAGCCTTCGACCGTATTCATCTTGCGCGGCGTAACCTCCGAAGGCGCAACCAAACGTGGACGCAACGGATGTCCGGCAAAACGGCAATCTACAGGTTTCGACTCTTCAACCGTCAAACCTTCCGCCTCGCCCAACTGCGCAAACAAGGCCTGCGCCAACCCTCCCTTTTCATCCGGATTTTCCGACAGCAAAGCCTGTTCCAATAAAGGATAAGGATTCAGATACATACAAAACCATTGTTTTAAAAAGATAAATATTATAACCGTTTTAAAAAGCAAACAGAAAGACTATAATTTCAAGCTTTCCGTAAAATGACATTAAATACCACACCAAACCATTGTGTGCTTCATTAAAAAAACGTCAAAACCAAATGCAGGCCGTCTGAAGAAATGAAATTATTTCAGTCACTTGATTGGATTTTTCATATTTACACAAATTAAACCCTCCATTCAGCCCCTTGCCTGTTACACCATAACGTCTATACTGAACCCATCTCTCCGAACAAGGAACCAAAACATGAAAACTACCCGACTGCTCACCCTGACCGCTGCCGCTCTGCTTTCTTCAGCCATCGGCTTTGCACAAGCCGGCGCAGTGGACGCCCTGAAAAAATTCAATAATGACGCCGACGGTATCAGCGGCAACTTCAGCCAAACCGTTCACAGCAAAAAGAAAACCCAAACCACATACGGTACATTCAAAATCCTGCGCCCTGGCTTGTTCAAATGGGAATACACCAAACCCTACAAACAAACCATCGTCGGCGACGGCAAAACCATTTGGCTCTATGACGTAGATTTGGCGCAAGTAACCAAGTCCTCACAAGACCAAACCATCGGCGACAGCCCTGCCGCCATCCTCTCCAACAAAACGGCATTGGACAGCAGCTACACGCTGAAAGAAGACGGCTCTGCCAACGGTATCGACTACGTTTTGGCTACACCTAAGAAAAACAACGCCGGCTACCAATACATCCGCATCGGCTTCAAAGGCGACAACCTCGCCGCCATGCAGCTGAAAGACAGCTTCGGCAACCAAACCAGCATCAGCTTCAGCGGTTTGAACACCAAGCCTAACCTTTCCAGCGGTATGTTCAAATTCACGCCTCCTAAAGGCGTTGATGTCTTGAGCAACTAAGCTTCTAATAAAACACAAAGGCCGTCTGAACAACAGACGGCCTTTTATTTAGTTCAATTCAAAATCAAACACACTGTTACTTTTGACCTTGAATGGCAGCGGCAATTTTTTCTGCGCCTTTTTTCGCCCAGTCTGCCTGCTTGGCTTCCACCATCACGCGTACGACAGGCTCGGTACCGGATGCACGCAAGACCACGCGGCCTTTGCCTTCGAGTTCTTTTTCCACTTCAGCCAAAGCCTCTTTGGAAGCGTCCTGCCAGTTTTGGCCTTTTTTGATGCGGACGTTGATCATGGTTTGCGGATACGGCTGCCAATCGGCGCAAACGGTGGCAAGGTCTTGATTCAAGGTTTGCAGTGCGGCCAAAACTTGCAGCGCGGAAATGATGCCGTCACCGGTATTGTGTTTGTCCATGCACAAAATATGGCCGCTGGCTTCGCCGCCAATCAACCAACCGCGTTGGTGGAGCTGTTCCAACACATAGCGGTCGCCCACTTTGGCGCGGCAGAAATCAACGCCCTGCTCTTTTAAAGCAACTTCCATCGCCATATTGGTCATCACTGTACCCACTACGCCGCCGATTTCCACGCCTTCGTGCGCACGTGCTTTGGCAATCACATAAATCAGGCTGTCGCCGTCATACACTTTGCCATTGCGGTCAACCATCATCAAACGGTCGCCATCGCCATCCAAGGCAATGCCGTAATCGGCTTCATTTTGCAACACAGCCGCTTGCAAAGCTTTCGGGTGGGTCGCACCACATTTCTCATTGATGTTGTAGCCGTTTGGCTCATCACCGATGCTGACCACTTGCGCACCCAACTCGTGGAATACTTTAGGCGCAACCGCATAGCCTGCACCATTGGCGGTATCGACCACCAATTTCAGACCGCGCAAGTCCAAATGGCTTGGGAAAGTGGATTTACAGAATTCGATGTAGCGATCATCCGCACCATTAATCCGGCGCGCGCGGCCCAAACGGCTGGACGGCTGGGTTTTCATTTCTTCATCGATTTTGGCTTCGATTTCCAACTCGATTTCATCGCTCAGCTTCACACCGCCTTCGGCAAAGAATTTAATGCCGTTGTCGGAATAAACGTTATGAGAAGCAGAAATCATCACACCGGCAGACAAACGCAAAGCGCGGGTCAGATACGCTACGCCCGGGGTTGGCAGAGGGCCGGTTTGAATAACATTGACACCGGCGGCGGTAAAGCCGGCAATCAGCGCGGCTTCCAGCATATAGCCTGAAATACGCGTGTCTTTGCCAATTAAGACGGTCGGTTTAATTTCGCCTTCGTGCTGTACCAAAACCTGACCTGCCGCATAACCCAATTTCAAGACAAAATCAGGATTGATAGGGAATTGACCGACTTCGCCGCGCACACCGTCAGTACCAAAATATTTTTTTGCCATGAGATAACTCCGTGATTGTTTTGTCGTATGTGAATATGGTTGAACTTCTTTAAAAAATATTGTGTTTGAAGGCCGTCTGAATCTTTCAGACAAACCACAATCTACTACTTCCGTATTATAGCAAGATCAGACCTTCCTGCACGAAAAAAGCGCATCCTATACAGAATGCGCTTTCTATTCGAGATTCAAAGTCAAATCTTAGAATTTAGCACCAGATTGATTAGCCATGTAATCAACTGCAGCTTTCACTTCATCGTCGCTCAGGCTGCCGTTACCGCCTTTGGCAGGCATTGCGTTAAAGCCTTCGAGTGCGTGTTTGTGCAGGGTGTCTTTACCTTGTTTGATACGAGGAGCCCAGTCTTCTTTTTTGCCTACATGAGGAACACCGGGAACTGCACCGCCGTGACATGCTTGGCAGTTGGCTTCGTAAACTTTTTTACCGTCCGCACCGCCGGCAGCTGCGCCTTTGTCTTCAGTCTTGGCGGCATCTGCTTTAGGAGCATCGGCAGGAGCTGCAGCATCAGCCGCTGGAGCTGAAGCAGCTTCGCCGGAAGCAGCGGTATCGGCAGGAGCCGCAGCATCAGGATCAGGGAAAGTACCGCCGGCTTTGTTGGCCATATAAGTAATCGCGCGTTTCAATTCTTGGTCGGTCAAATCAGCCGCACCACCTTTGGCAGGCATTGCGTTGAAACCGTTCAAAGCGTGTTGGAACAAAGTATCAAAACCTTGGGCGATACGAGGAGCCCAATCGCCTTTGTTTTCAAATTTAGGCGCATTAGGAACAATGCTGTCCGCCGCGTGACATTGGATACAGATTTTGTTGAAAATCTGGTCGCCTTGACGTTCGCCGACAGGGATGCCGTCGCCCAGTTTGAGTTGGCCGACTGGTTGGATACGGGTTTGAGTCGCAGCTTCGGTTGTTTCGTTAACATCGCCGAATGAACCGCTTCCTGCCAATTTGATCAGGAAGAAAATCACTGCAATAACAATAACGATACCGCTCACAAGGGTGAACAATGCAGAGCCTTGGGCTTTGTGGTCGCGGAGTTGTTTCATTTGGTAGGCCTCGCCGTTAGGTTAGGTTGTGCTGTAAGTTATAGTTTATGTGTTAAACGCAATTAACAATATTTTGCTGGATTATACTGAATTCGCAAAGGCTTTCCAATCCATCTTGAGAAAAAGATACGCAAAAATCCTCAAAAAGGCCGTCTGAAATCTATAAGCCTTTGTAATTAATTGATTATTCCAGCCATACAAAAAAGTGGCCGCCAATGCCACTTTCAGACACTTTCAAGATAAACTTTGCCAATAAAGCCAATATGCGTTAACCTTACGGCTTCCGCACCCATAGCTCAGTTGGAAGAGTGTCAGTTTCCGAAGCTGGAGGTCACAGGTTCGATCCCTGTTGGGTGCGCCAATTATAAAGAGGCCGTCTGAAAGATGAAAATTTTTCAGACGGCCTTTTGATTTACTTCAAATAAAACTACATTCAATTTCAGATTGAACGGCTATTGCAACACTTTGGCAAATGCCTCGGCCACATAATCAATATTCGATGCATTCAAACCGGCCACACACATCCTGCCCGAATCCAGCAAATAAACGGCAAACTCGTCGCGCAGGCGGTGCACCTGCTCTACGGTCAGACCCGTATAGCTGAACATGCCGCGCTGTTTGATGAAATAGCTGAAATCGCGATTGGGGATTTTTGCCGTCAAAACATCATAAAGTTTCTGGCGCATGGCACGGATGCGGTCGCGCATGGCGTAAACCTCGTTTTCCCACAAAGCGCGCAAATCATCGCTGTTCATCACATCAGACGCAATATATGCACCATGCGCAGCAGGGCTGGAATAAATGCGGCGGATGGTAAATTTCAACTGTCCGAACACCAGCTCTGCTTCTTCCTTATTGGGACACACTACGCTCAAACCGCCGACGCGCTCGCCGTACAGCGACAGATTTTTCGAGAAAGAGTTGCTGACAAACAAAGGCAGACCCATTTCGACGGCTTTACGGATTGCATAGGCATCGCTGTCCAAATCCTCGCCGAAACCTTGATAGGCAATATCCATAAACGGAATCAGCTTGTGCGTTTTGATGATGTCCAACACCTCATCCCATTGCGCTTGCGACATATCTACGCCGGTCGGGTTTTGACAGCATGGATGCAAAATCAAGACGCTGTTTTCCGGCAATGTTTTGAAAAACGCAGTCATTTCTTCAAATTTCACGCCGACGGTTTCAGGATTGTAATAAGGATACGTCCCCACTTCAAAACCTGCGCCTTCAAAAATGCCTTTATGATTGTCCCAAGTCGGATCGCTGACATAGGCTTTTGCATTGGGGAACCAACGGTGCAAAAAGTCGGCACCGACTTTCAACGCCCCCGAACCGCCTAAAGTCTGTACGGTAGCAACACGCCCTTCTGCCAATGCCGGATTATCCTTGCCAAACAACAAACGCTGAACCGCGCTTCGATAAGTGTCCAAACCTTCCATCGGCAGATAAGGCGATGGTCGCGGTACGGCCGCACGCTCTGCTTCTGCCCGGCGGACAGATTCCAAAACCGGCATTTTACCTTCGTCATCAAAATAAATGCCTATGCTCAAATTGACTTTTTCAGGACGCTCGTCGCGTTTGAAGGTTTCAACCAAACTCAAAATCGGGTCGCCCGGATAATACTCGACATGACGGTACATGGTGCTTCCTTTGTTTTCAGACAGAATTGATGAAGATTGTGGCACTAAAAGGCTTTGTTTGCAAAATCAGGCCGTCTGAAAAATTCAGACGGCCTGATTATTTTTAAACGCTACCAATCTACCCGTTTCAAATCATTTTGCGCCAATACATCCGCATGCTCGCTGCGGCTTTGATATTCCCTGTCCTGCAAAATGCGGCGGGCGACATAATTCAAATGTAGCTTGGCCGCTTCAGCAGCCTCCGCCGGTTTGGCCTGCGCAACGGCTTCAAAAATAGCGCGGTGCTGGGCAATCAATGTCGGGCGCGGGTCTTCGGTTTGATGGATATAGATAATGCCGCTGCGTGTTTGCTGATAAAGCATTTTGAGCAGGCTACTGGAAAGATGACTGAATAGGATATTGTGTGCAGCATCGGCAATGGTTTGATGGAAGCTGACGTCTGCTTCGGCTTGATGCTCCAAATTTCCGCTTTCACAGGCCGTCTCGAACTTCTGCCGCCAGAAGTCAATGCGTTTCAAATCAGCATCAGTCCGTCTTTCGGCGGCCAGCGCCGCCATACAGCCTTCAACGTGACAGCTGAAATCGAATACATCTGTTTCCCAATTGGTATGTTTGCCGAGCAACTCCTGCCAGCTTTGTAAAAAATCCTGTTGCGGCTTGACGGAAACATAATAGCCATCGCCCTGCCGCGCTTCCAAAACCTGCTTGGCAATCAAGATATTCAATGCCACCCTGACCGACGGACGCGATACGCCGAATTCTTCCGCAAGCGTACGTTCGGGAGGCAATTTACTGCCTTCTTCATAAATGCCGGTAGCGATACGTTCTTCCAAAACGGCTAAAACCTGATCGCTGATTTTCTGCGGACGAACCAATTTCGTCATGTTGTATTCCTGATGATTGAAGGACAGTTTTATTCAGACGGCCATAAATTGGATTGACCAATTGGCCGCCCATTCTAATCAATCTCCTATTTTTTCGTCAAGAAATGTTATCAAATCGCAACATCAATAGAAAATCATAAGCAAATGACGCTTTCTATACCAAATATCTTCTTGCTTTTAGTTAAATAATTAAATTAATGAAATTCCAAATAATCAAGTTTAAACCCATATTGGTATTTTCATTAACTGCTTAAGAAGAATCAAATTTTACCATCACTGGTATAACCAAATCACGAACCAGCAAAACATGCAAATAAAATGATAAATATTGATATAAGTTAAAAACAGTATGTTTTAATTTTATTAAACTTTATATATACTACTTAAGTATTACTCGACATGACACTTAATAATAGAGAGAAACCACATGAAATACCCACCATTACTTATCTTGCCTATCGTCTTAGCCGTATCCCAAGCATGGGCAGACACTGATCCTGTACCTGAAGAAACTGTTACCCTTTCCCCTGTCACCGTCACCGGCACACAACAAGAAAAAGCCAACCGCGTTACTTTCAACCCCAAAGCTGCTTTGCAACCCCTCCCTGCCGGTGACGGGGCAGACCTTTTGCAATCCGTGCCTAATATGAGCATCATCCGCAAAGGCGGCAGCTCGGGCGATCCGCTGTTCCGTGGCTTGGGCGGCTCGCGCTTGTCCGTTAACGCCGACGACCAGTTTATTTATGGCGGTTGCGGTATGCGCATGGACCCGCCGACTGCCTATATTCACCCAAATTCATTTGATAAAGTCGTGGTCACCAAAGGCCCGCAAACCGTTACCCAAGGTATGGGCTTGGTCAGCGGCTCGGTGCAATTTATCCGTAAAGATCCTGATTTCACTGAAAAACCTTACAACATCAACGCCACCCTGACGGCGGGCAGCAACGACCGCCTTGACGGCTCGCTGGAAGCCGAGTTCGGCGGCAAATACGGCTATGTCCGTACCAATATCTCCCATAACGAAGCCGACGATTACAAAGACGGCGACGGCAACCGCATTCACTCCCACTTCAAACGCGACAGCCAAATGTTGCAACTGGGTGTTACCCCGACAGAAAACACCACCATTGCCGGCACATACGAACGCAGCAGAGCCAAGGTTGCCTACGCCGACCGCATGATGGACGGCAGCAAATTCGACCGTGATGCATGGAACATCCGCTTTACCCAACGCAACCTTACTCCATGGTTCAGCGAGTTGGAACTGCGCTACGGTAAAAGCGAAATCGACCACGTGATGGACACATACAGCCTGCGTACCATCTACAATCCTGCCGGCAAGCAGATTAAAAATGCCAACAACCCTAAACGTAATACCGATACAGGCCGTCTGAAAGCCACTTTCGACTGGGACAAGCTCAACCTGCAAACCGGTTTGGATTATTTGGATGACGTCCACGTCGCGCGTCATGAGCGTGGTGGCGACGGCTACAGCCACAAGCCTTACATGCCCAACCAAAGTTTCAAACAATGGGGTATTTTCACCGAAGCCTCTTGGCAGCAAGCCGATAATCAACGCTGGGTAGCAGGTTTGCGCCATGACCAAGTCAAAGCGCATTACGATACCGCGCGCGTGACTGACCCCGTTTTGAAACATCAAAAATTCAATTTGAACTCAGGCTTCCTGCGTTGGGAAAGAAATACGGACAACGGCCTGAAATACTATGCCGGCTTCGGTATTGCCGAACGTGCACCTGACTACTGGGAACGCCTGCGCTCTGAAAACAAAGCTATCCGAGCAGAGCAAAACCGCCAAATCGATGCAGGTGTAATCTGGAAACGTCCTAACCTCCACGCGTCTGTATCCGTATTCGGCAGCAACATCAAAGACTTCATCATGATGGAGCGCCAAGGCATGGATTTCAACGTACGCAACATCAATGCTTCACGCTTTGGCGGCGAAGCCGAAGTCAAATGGACATTTGCGCCTAACTGGGAAGTCGGCACCAGCCTCGCCTACACCCACGGCAAAAACCGTACCGACGGCAAACCTTTGGCACAAACTCCGCCGCTCGAGTGGAACAATACCCTCGCCTTTGACAACGGCAAATTCAGCGCGGGCGCATTATGGCGCGTCGTAGCCAAACAAAACCGTTACAGCAAAGGCCAAGGCAATATCGTCGGCCAAGACATCGGGGCCTCTTCAGGCTTTGGCGTACTCTCGCTCAACGCCGGTTGGAAATTCAGCAAATACGCCACATTGCAAGGCGGCGTGGACAACGTGTTCAACAAAACCTATGCTGAATTCGTCAGCCGTGGTGGAGACCCGTCTGCCGGTACTCAAACCATGCGTGTGAACGAGCCCGGCCGTACTGCATGGCTGAGACTGCAAGCGAAGTTCTAATCAGCCTCGCGCGTATATAAAAAGGCCGTCTGAAAAATTTTCAGACGGCCTTGATATTTCTTAATGATGTTTTAAACAAACAGTCCGGCGAAACAATACAACGCCGGACTGTTTGCTCACTATCGGATTAAATCAAACCCAAAGAGTTGATGAACACGACAATAATCGCAATCGGCGCAAGATAGCGAAGCGCACCCAGCCACAGATAAAGCAACTGTTTCGGAATGGTACTGCCCATGCCCGCATCACGCAGGACGGACTGTTTGTCCTGAACCCATGCTGTAAACACGGCAACGCTCAATGCGCCAATCGGCATGATGACGGCGGAAATAATAAAATCCCACAAATCAAAAATGGTTTTGCCGAAAATTTTAAACTCGCTCCATACACCGAAAGACAGCGCTGAAGGAATACCGACTATAAAAATCGCAATGCCGGTTACCCAAGCATGGCTGCTGCGCTTTTTCTCGTCTTGGCGGATGGTTGCCGCGATAACGGTTTCCAGCATGGAAAACGCGGAAGTCAGCGTGGCAAAAACAACCAACAGCATGAACACAGCAAACAAATACGTACCCATCGGCATTTTCATGAAGACCGCAGGCAACACAACAAAAATCAAACCAGGGCCTTGACCGGGTTCAAAACCGAAGGCAAATACCGCAGGGAAAATCACCAAACCGGCCAGCAGCGACACAAACAGGTTCATCCACATAATCATATGGCCGGAACGGAACATATCCTGATCTTTACCCAAATACGAAGCATAGGTAATCATCGCGGACACGCCGATACTCAAGGCAAAAAACGCCTGTCCCAAAGCAGTCAGCATCGTACCCGGTTTCAAATACGACCAATCCGGTTTCAACAAGAATGCCACGCCCTCCATTGCGCCGGGCAAGGTCAGCGAACGGACAGCCAACGCGATAAAGAGGATAAACAAACCCGGCATCAACACGCGGTTTGCCTTTTCAATGCCGTCTGAAACGCCGCCTTTGACCACCCAAATGGTAATCAGCATAAACAATCCTTGGTAAAACAGCGAACCAAACGGCGAAGAAATCGTATTTTCAAACAGAGCCTTAAAGTCTGCGCCAACATGAATTTCGCCAGTAAAGCTGTGTACGACGTAGTTCAATACCCAGCCGCCGACCACGCTGTAAAACGACAGCAAAATAAAACACGCGGCCACACCCATGCGACCAACCCACGGCCACTGCGAACCGGGGCGCAATACTTTGAAGGAGTCGATGGCATTTTTACCGCCCGTGCGGCCGATGTAAAACTCGGCCAGTTGAACCGGCAAAGCCACCAAAATCGTAAAAATCAAAAACAAAAGAAAGAATACGGCGCCACCGTTTGTACCGGCCGTATAAGGGAATTTCCAAATTGCACCCAAACCGATGGCCGAGCCTGCCGCAGCAAGCACAAAGCCGATTTTAGATGACCAAGATGAATGGTTGCTCATGATGTAATATTAAGAAACGTGAAGATGCCGAATTGTAACAGGGTGAAGTCAAGCCGTGAGTGGCCGGCAGACAGTCGATAAGTAATTCGCACGGATGGTGCGTACTTACCAAGCAAATTAGCATGAATTTTTGATAATTAAACTTTCAATAGCATAAATTTTATTTTTATATTCTAAATTTGACGGTTTATTTTAAAAACAAGCATATAAAAGGCCGTCTGAAACCTTGTTTTTAAGGTTTCAGACGGCCTTTATCCTTAAGCCGCTTTATTTTTTCATGGCATCGGTCATAACTTTGACATTGTAGCGGTACATGCCGATATAGCTGTTGGCCGGTGCGCCACCCAATGCATCGGAATACAAACGTCCGCTGACATTGACGCCTGTTTCTTTGGCAATACGGTCAATCATGCGCGTGTCTTTGATGTTTTCAGTAAAGACGGCTTTAATGCCCTCGCGTTTGATTTGGCGGATGATGGAAGCCACTTGTTTGGCAGACGGCTCGGCTTCGCTGCTCACGCCTTGAGGGGCGATGAATTCAATATTGTAGCGTTTGCCCATGTAAGAGAACGCATCGTGTCCGGTCAAGACTTTACGCTTGGCGGCAGGTACGGCATTAAAGGCAGCCTGCGCATCACTGTGCAGTTTTTTCAGCTGCATTTGATAGTTGCCCAAACGTTGCTGATAGTAGGTTTTGCCCTCAGGGTCGGCTTGAATCAGCGCATTGGCAACGTTTTGCGCATAAGTACCCATCAGGACGGGGTCGGTCCAAACGTGCGGATCAAACTCACCATGATCGTGATGATAGCCTTCATGATCGTGGTCATGATGATGGCCGTCCTCTTCTGCTTTCAAAGCCTGAATGCCTTTGGTCGCTTCCGCGAAAGGCACCTTGCTCTGTTTGACGGCGCGCTGTACATCGGCGGCCTCCAAGCCCAAACCGTTAAGCAATACCAATTTGGCACTGCGGATTTTTTTGATGTCGCCACTGGTCATGTGGTATGCATGGCTGTCTTGGTTAGGGCCCACCAAGCTTTGAACGGCCACGCGGTCGCCACCAATCTGTTTGGCCACGTCGCCCAAAATGCTGAAGCTGGTCACAACAGGCAGCGGAGCGGCATAAGCGGCACCGGTCAATAATGCGGCAACGATGCCGAGTTTCCAATGTTTCATATTCTCTCCAGTGATATAACGTAACATTAACATCATCATAAAACAGACCGCCTGATTATTCAAGCGGCCGTCTGAAAAATCATGCCGTGCGGTGTTTCTTGCGGCGCAGCCATTTTGCCAAAATACCGCCTTCCCAACCGAACACGACGGAAATCAGGTAAAGCGTGCCGCAGCATAAAATAATCGCCGGGCCGGACGGGATTTCGATATGATAGGAAAACAACAGTCCTGCCAAGCCGCAAAGCAAAGCCAATGCGACAGACAAAATCATCAGCCAACCCATGCTTTTTGCCCACAGTCTGGCGGTAATCGCCGGCAACATCATCAAGCCTACCGACATCAGCGTACCCAATGCCTGAAAACCGGCAACCAAATTCATTACGACCAGCACCAAAAACAACACATGCCAAAAGCCGCCCTTACCGCCGACAGCCTTGAGGAACAAAGGGTCTATGCTTTCCAACACCAGCGGACGGAACATCACAGCCATCAGCAAAATAGTGACACTCGCAGAAACGGCAATCAGCTGCAAAGCCGGAATATCCACTGCCAATACCGAGCCAAACAGCAAATGCAGCAAATCGACGCTGCTGCCGTTTTTGCTGACCAAAACCACACCGATGGCGAGGCTGCTCAAATAAAATGCGGCAAAGTTCGCGTCTTCTTTCAATGAAGTAAACCGGCTGACCAATCCTGCCAACAACGCCATCAGCAAACCGGCCACAAAACCGCCGACACTCATCGCAGGCAAACTCAAACCGGCAAACATATAGCCAATAGCCGCACCGGGCAAAACTGCATGGCTCAAGGCATCGCCCACCAAACTCATGCGGCGCATCACCAAAAATACACCGACAGGCGCCGCGCTCAATGCCAGGCAGAAAATCGACGCCAAGGCATAGCGCATAAAGTCGAATTCGACGAACGGCGCGACGACCAAATCATATAAATCCATGTTTTATCGCTTTTTTATTAATCTCTGAAAGCCTTAGGCCGTCTGAAAAATACTCACTTTCAGACGGCCTTGTCCATTAAACCGCGCACCAATCGGCCGCTTCCTGCTTCTGCATCATTCGGTTTGCCTGCGCCAAAAATTCATCGGTCAACACATTTTCCGTCGCACCGGCAGTCACTTTCTCACGCGCCAAAAGCAGCGTGTTGGCAAAATATGCCCTGACCTGCTCGTAATCATGCAACACGGCAATCACTGCCTGACCGTCCTGATGGCACTGGCGCAAAACTTCCAACAGCGCATAAGTCGTCCGCGCATCCACCGCGTTAAACGGTTCGTCCAGCAGCAAAAATTTGGCATCCTGCACCAGCATCCGCGCAAACAATACGCGTTGGAATTGGCCATTAGATAAGTGCGCGATTTGGCGCGTGGCAAAATCCTGCATTTCCACGCGTTCCAAAGCCGCCATCACGCGCTTTTTCTGCGCTGCGTTCACGCGTCCGAAAAAGCCGATTTCATACCACAGCCCCATCGCCGCCAGTTCAAACACCGTCATCGGCTGGCTGCGGTCAATATCCGACTGCTGCGGCAGATAGGCAATGTCCTTGCGCGCCATATTTTCATAGCGCACGCTGCCCGTGTCCGTCTTCTGCAAGCCCATAATGGCTTTGAGCAGGGTCGATTTACCCGCGCCGTTCGGCCCGAAAATCGTCCACATCTTGCCATCTTCAAACACCATATCGACATGGTGCACCACCGGCCTGCGCTGATAGCTGACCGTTAGATTTTCTACCACGATACTCATGGCGATACCGCCCAAAAATATACAGCCCACAACGCTGCCAATGCGGCAAGCGCAATCAGCAGCCTTTGCAGCAATCCGGTCAACAATACAGAATTCATAAGCCTAAAACCGCCCTTGCCCGAATACGGACAACAGGCCGTCTGAAAGAAAATTAAAACATTAAAATGATACTGTATAACGTTAACCCTGTAAATTTCTTTCGTTTTCAGACGGCATCAGGCAAAAGGCCGAATATCGGTTACAATCCATTTTTTATTTGATGATTGTCCTATGTCTATTCCACTCTTAAACGAAAAACTCAATACCGAAACCGCCCGCATTTCATGGGAAGAGCTGCAACCCCACTTCGCACGCGGTGCCGCCGTCTATGTTGCGCCTGATTTGGATTTGATCGCCGTCGCCCGCCATGTTGCCGAAGATGAAGCCGCGCCATTGAAACAATGGATGGAACAAGGCAAATTCGGTGCCATCAGCGATGATATGGCGCGCACATTTTTAGCAGATAAGCAGGAAATGTGGGCGGTTGTCGTGGCACCGTGGGTATTGGTACAGCCCTGCAAAGACTGATAAGGCCGTCTGAAAAAACAAAACCGGAACATTTCGCATGTTCCGGTTTTTCATTTTTCAGACGGCCTATTGCAAAGTAAAGCCTGCTTTAAATTCAAGCTTCGGCACCCCGATAACGAAACGTTTGCCGATGCTGTCTTCAAATTCATACGCGCCTTCGATACTGCCCCAAGGCGTGCTGATTTGCGAACCGCTGTTGTACTCGTAGGCTTCGCCCGGGTACAAAACAGGTTGCTCTTCAATCAGGCCGGCATGACCAACCTGCTCTGTCTCACCGTGTCCGTCGGTAATTTCCCAAAAACGCTGACGCAAAGTAATGATTTCATCACTGCGGTTGCAGATGGTAATCAGATAATTGAAGGCGTAGCGGTCGCGATAGACGTCGCTCTGACCGGCCATATAACGCGGCTCCACGTTAATCTCGATTTCATTCATAATTGTTTACCCCGTATGGTATTTATTTTATTTCAATCCGGATAATTCCGGCGTGTCCGCCCTATTTTTGCAAAGGGTCGAAACACTTAAAACGCATCACGCGATCCAATAAAACAGGCCCAAGACCATCAAGGTCATCACAGCCGCAATCAAATCATCAAGCATAATGCCTAAACCTCCATGAATCCGCCGGTCAAACCATTTGATCGGCCATGGTTTCAACGCATCAAACAAGCGGAAAATAATAAAAGCCGCCAGCCACCAGCTCCATTTAAACGGAATCAGTGACAGCACCAGCAGCATCGCGACAATTTCATCCCAGACGATACCGCCGTAATCCTGAATACCCAATTCCCTCTCGGTATAACCGCAAATGCGGATACCCCAAAAAAACAAGGCGATACACAATAAAAGCAATATCCAGCCGTCTATGCCCAACAGGCACAATACAAAAGCCAGAGGTAATGCTGCCAGCGTTCCGGCCGTACCCGGCGCAACCGGCGACAAGCCGCTGCCGAAACCGAATCCTAAAAAACACAATGGTTTGTGCAACAGCCAAGAAAAAGTAGGTTTACGTTCAGCCAAAATGATCAAATCCTAAAGAAGTCAGTTCCAATACGCCGCCTTCGGCATCCAAAATATTCAGACGGCCTGAGTCAGTCATTTTACCAATTCGGGCGACCGGTACGCCACTTTGTTTCGCTGCCTGACAAACGCGTTCCCTGTCTTCTGGAGCGGCAGTAAAAATCAGTTCGTAATCATCGCCGCCGGCCAATACTGCCGACAACCATTGCTCGCGCGACAAAACGTTTTTCAATTCAGGCAACGACGGCACACAATCGGCAAATATTTCCGCTCCGACAGCAGAGGCTTTTAAAATATGTCCCACATCTTGAGCCAGGCCGTCTGAAACATCTTGCGCAGCATGGGCAAATGGCAACAATGCCTGACCCAATGAAACACGCGGCTCCGGACGGAGCAATTTATCATCGCAAACCGCCATGATTTCAGACGGCAATTGATAATGCCCCAGATGTTTGTTCAACGCAGCGGCAGCCAAACCCAACCGACCCGATACCCAAATATCGTCGCCGACTTCGGCCGCATCACGCCGCAGGGCATGCCCTGTCGGAACTTCACCTACTATTGTTACATTAAAGACCAAATCGCCCTTGGTGGTATCACCACCAATCAACACCGTATCAAAACGCGCAGCCAAAGCAAAAAAGCTATCGCAAAAGCGTTTGAGCCAGTCTTGATTCAATTCAGGCAACGCAGCACTGAGCAACACCCAACGCGGCTTGGCACCCATTGCGGCCATATCGGACAAATTTACTGCAAGCATTTTCCATGCCAAATCTTCGGGCAAAACATCTTCAAAAAAATGTCTGCCTTTGATCAACATATCAGCGCTAAAACATAAATCAAATCCGTTACTTGGGCGAATAATAGCGGCATCGTCCCCTATACCCAAAATCAGACCTTCCGATTTTTGTCGCTGCAAATATTGTCTGATAAAGTCAAATTCCGTCATATTTATCCAATATAACTATAACTTAGATTACTATATCTAATTTTGTGCCAGCCTGATGTTTGCCTGCTAAAACGTCAAACATTACACTTCAACACTATTTAGATATAAAACTCAATAGGTTAAAGGCCGTCTGAAAATATAGATTTCAGACGGCCTCATGTTTTCAAACCACTCTGAGCAGGTAGATTTACAGATAGACGATTTCGCCTGTCCGCCCCCTGCTCTCTTGACTTGCCCACCAAATAAATTGCGGCAGGACATCTTCGTAGTTTTTACGTTCGCTTTTCGATTCGCCCGGATGAGATTTGATACGTTGCGGCGAATTGATGGCACCCGGCACCAAAACATTGGCACGCAGGTTGTCAAAACGTTCCCACTCATCCGCGGCCACTTTACACAAATAATTGAGCGCGGCTTTGGAGGCACCGAAACCGCCCCAATAGGCTTGCGGTTTTTCGCCGTGGCTTTCGCCAACAAAAATCACAGAAGCGTCTTCGGATTGCTTCAACAATGGGAACAGCGCACGGGTCAAACCCATAGGTGCCACGGTATTAATACGGTATTGGTTGACCCATTCTGATACGGTTTGGAAATCCAATGGCGACAAAGCATAGAAATAGCTGGCGCAATGCACCACGCCATCCAATTTTCCGCCGGTAGCTTCATCAATGGTTTCCGCAAACTGTTTAAATTCTTTTTCCTCAGCGCTCATCAAATCAAAGCAGATGGCAAACGGCTCTGGGCTGCCCGCAGCCACAATGGCATCATATACTTTTTCCAAACGCTTTTGATGACGCGCCACCAAAATAACAGTCGCTCCGGCCGCCGCATAGGCTTTGGCAACCTGCTCGCCCAAGCCTTGGGATGCGCCGGTAACCAAGATGGTTTTGTCCGCTAATGTCGTCATGACTTTTCCTTGAACTTTATGGTTTCGGATATTGTATCGGCTTGGTAAGTTTTGTAAAGTCAAAAAGGCCGTCTGAACATTCAGACGGCCTCAGTTTATTCAAACCGCAAATCCAGCATAAGCTTTTCAGCCGCGGCAAAACCTGACTGAACCGCCGCTTCCAAGGTTGCCGGATAGCGCGGATGGAGGTAGTCGCCGGCCGGATAAATACGGCGATGGTGCAGCCATGAGAAATCAGGTTGTACAAAATCAACCGTTGCCGCCGTAGTCGCGCGTTTTTCCGTAATAATGCGTACGGCTTCGGGTTTATCCAAATCCGGACAAATCCGCTTGATGTCCGCATGAATTTTCTCGGCTAAATCTTTATCCTTCCAAGCCTCGGTGTAATCGGAAACGCTGATGACGACCGCGACTTCATTATCCGGCAAACCCAACGCCCCCCGATGCAGCACCCACTGCGCCGTACCATCAGCAAACCCGGTTAAAGGCGCAGGCAATTTGACTGCTTGGGCATAACGCAAATAAACCGTAGTAATCGCATGGTAATGCAACGATTGATAGGCCGTCTGAATATAGTCAGGCGTATCTTCAGGCAAAAGCGCGTCAATATGATATGGCGCAACAGCCAAAATCACCGCATCAAATACTTCGCCATTGATTTCAATTCGGCCATCGATATGATGGTTTAAATGTGTAATACGGGTTTCAAGATGTATTTTTGCACCATGCTTGTGCAGGAAATCCAAAGCCGGTTCGGCTACGATCCGCCCTAAATCCTGCTTAGGCAAAAGATAATCGCTGTTCGCCTTTTCAGACCACACGCCATCATTCAATACATTGCATAAAATGCGCAACGATGCCTGTTCTAACGGCGTATTTAAAGCACCCCAGACCAAAGGTTGCCAAAATTGGCCAAGCAGGCTGCGGGGAACATTTCGTGTTCTCAACCACTTTGCAACGGTCAAATCAGTTTTATGATGGCCTGCCCACCGCTGCAATGCCGACATATCCGACAGCAATTTGATTTTCAATGAAAAGGAAAGATTTTTTGCAAGCAGGATACCGACAAGCAAATGCCAAGGCGCAGGCAGAGAGGCCGTCTGAAATTGCAATCCCTCATGGATGTACCATTGCAAAGGCTGGCGTAAAAAGGCTGATTCAGGTTGAACGCCAATATGTTGCATCAAAGTTTGAACACCATGATACGCACCCAATAAAATATGCTGCCCATTATCCAAAAAGCTGAATCCATCATCTTTCCCTGCTAAGGCACGCGCCCTACCGCCCGCTTGCCTCCCGGCTTCAAACAAAGCAATATCAGCTCGTTGAATCAGGGAAACCGCCGCAGACAAACCTGCCCAACCGGCACCAATCACAGCAATTTTTGGACGCCGAATATTCATGGTTTAAATCCAAACAGCCAAGTTTTCAAAGCAATACGTTTTTTACGGGGAGAAGGAATCGCAATTTTGTAAGTCAACACATTTTGCGCACCATCACGGTCGATTTCATTTAACAACGCATAATAAATGGCCGCCATAATCAGGCCGACTTTTTGCGATTTCTTATCCGCAGTCGGCAAAAGCAACATAGCCTCACGATAAGTTTCACGGGCCCTATCCACTTGAAACTGCATTAATTTCGCAAAATTGTCTGTCGGTTTACACTGCATGATGACGTTGGCAGGCACATCAAATTTCTGCATTTCCTCTATCGGCAGATAAATTCTTCCCTGCCGCGCATCTTCGCCCACATCACGAATAATGTTCGTCAACTGCAAAGCCAAGCCCATTTTTTCCGCATATTCCAAAGTTTGGGGATTTGAAAAACCTAAAATCCGTGCAATAAGACGCCCCACAACTCCAGCAACACGGTGACAATACAGCTTTAATTCATCAAAACTACCATAACGAGCCTGCACCAAATCCATCTGCATGCCATCAATCAAAGCTTCAAATTCATTCTTCGGCAAATCAAAACTTGCCCGAATATCCTTTAAAGCTTGATGAACGGGATGCTCAGGCATCTCATTATTAAACACTTTCTCCAAATCACTGCGCCACCAATTCAAGGTAATCTGAGCCACATTCGGATCGGTACAGCCATCGACCACATCATCCAGTTCGCGACAAAAAGCATATAAAACAGTGATCGCATTTCGTTTTTCTACTGATAAAAAACGAAAACCGGATAAAAAACTGGAATGGCTTTCCGCAGCCTTTTGACGACAATAATCTAAAGCAAGCACTGTGTATCCTAAAAATATCGTTATAAATAATTAGCAGGGATTTTATCTGTATTTAAAAAAGTACGCCAATATCAAAAACTCATCTTACAACAAGGCCGTCTGAAAGCTATTCTTAAGTATCTTTCAGACGGCCTAATATCCACCGTCGCCAAGATCGAAACCAGCAGCATCACCACCAACAGCTGTATCAAAGAGT